>NZ_JBYSYC010000027.1:0-111793 GCF_058782875.1 Cupriavidus sp. FW305-F7
TTTTTGCCCAAGCTGGGCTGGCTGCGATACAGGAACAGCCGCGACGTACTCGGTGAGGTACGCAATGCCTGCGTCAGTCTTTCGGGCGGCAAGTGGTTTGTTTCGATCCAGACTGAGCGGAAGGTCGAGCGACCTGTGCCGAAAGCCACCAGCGCCATCGGCATCGACATGGGCATCGCTCGCTTTGCCACCATGAGCGATGGCACTTTCCTCGCGCCGCTCAACAGCTTTAGGAAGCACGAAGCCAGACTGCGCCGTGCGCAGCGGGCGATGAGCCGCAAGACGAAATTCAGCAACAACTGGAAGAAGTCCAAGGCCCGAATCCAGCGTATCCACGCACGCATCGGTAACGCCCGCCTCGACTACCTGCACAAAGCCACGACCACGATCAGCGAAAATCAAGCGATGGTGTGTATCGAGGACCTGAAGGTACGGAACATGTCCAAGTCAGCGGCCGGTTCAAGCGGGCAACCGGGCAAGAACGTCAGGGCCAAGTCCGGCCTGAACAAGGCCATCCTCGATCAGGGTTGGTACGAGTTCGGGCGTCAACTGGAATACAAGCTAGCGTGGAATGGCGGCTGGCTAATAGCTGTGCCGCCACAGCACACCAGTCGCACGTGCCCTTGCTGCGGGCATGTATCTGCCGAGAACCGGCAGAGCCAGGCGAGCTTCGCCTGTGTGGCATGCGGCTATGCGAATCACGCCGACGTGGTCGGCGCGATCAACATTTTGGCGCGGGGGCACCGCGTTGCAGCCTGTGGAGAGTCGGCGTAGTCAAGCCGCTCTACGAAGCAGGAACCCACCGAAGTGACTACGTAGAGCATCACGTAGCGCCGTAGGAATCCTCGTCCTTTCCGCCGTAAGGCGGCAGCCGAAGGCTGAGGACGGGGAGGATGTCAATGAAGCGTCAGCCCACGAAGGCGTGGATACAAAGCCTTACAAGACTCTCAAGCGCCGTGGTCAACTGTCACAAGCTGTCGCCGTTACACGAGGTAACCAGCTTTAGGTTCTGCTCATACCAAACATGGCGAGAACCCCCTAAGGTATTGGCAACATTCGACGGAACAGCATCATGCAGAAGATCTTGGCAGTTTGTGCAATTGCAGCCGCATCCGTGCTTGCGTCAGGCACCGCCCAGGCAAGGGTAGACGTCGGAATTGGCATCGGTATTCCAGGTGTCGTAGTTGCAGCGCCTCCACCCCCGGTGTACTACGAGCCGGCCCCAGTTTACGTGGCTCCGCGCCCGGTGGTAGTGGCGCCTGGTTACTACGACGATTGGCAAGCACGCGAATGGCGTGAACAACAGTGGCGTGAACGGCGGTGGAGGGAACGCGAGTGGAGAGAGCGCCATCGCGAGTGGCGCCGTTGGCACGATGACGACTAGGACTGAAGACGGGTTCTACGCTAAGTCTGCCTTCCTGCGGGCCTGACCCCAAGGCGCGGGCTTCCCTGCGGAAGCCCGCTTTTCGTCCGCCCGTCTCAGAAGGTGGCCGGCGAATTCACCCACAGCACCCTGGCCACGACGTCGCCCACATTGCGGTAGCCATGCGGCACCTGGCTGGCGAACGTGAAGGCATCGCCCGGGCCGATCAGGTAGACGTCGTCGCCGAGCATCAGTTCGAGCTGTCCTTCGAGCACGTAGCCCACTTCCTCGCCCTGGTGCTCGATCTGCCCGTCGCTGGCCTCGCCGGGCCAGACGATGTGGATGTTGGCCTGCAGCAGGCCGCCACGCTTGGGCAGCACCACGCGTTCGAGCGCCACGCCGCCGGCCCGGATCACCGGGCGTTCACCATGCCGCAGGATCGGCGACTGGTTTGGCTCCTCGTCGCTGGTCAGCGCGCCGATATTGGTGTCCAGCGCTACGGCCAGCCGGTGCAGCGTGGTAAACGACGGGGTGGCCAGCCCGCGCTCAATCTTTGAAATCAGGCTTTCCGAGCACCCCGCCTTCCCGGCGAGCTGTAGCAGCGTGTAGCCGGCCACCAGCCGGGCGTGGCGCAGCTTGACGCCAAGCGTCAGGGTGGCCGACTTGCTGTCGGCCGTTTCAGGTGTGGGGCGCTCGGTCTTTGCCATGCAGGCTCGGAATGGGTTGGACTTGGATCGGCCGCCAGGCGCCGTACGTCGATGTGTTCAGCGGCTGGCCAGTTCGGCGACAGTGTAAGCCAGTGCCTGGGCTCCAAGGAACAGATCGGCGCCTTCCGTATCTTCGGCGGCATTGTGGCTGATGCCCCCTTTGCTTGGCACGAAGATCATCGCCGTGGGGCAATGGTCGGCCAGGTACATGGCGTCGTGGAACGCGCCGGAGGTCAGCCGCATCGGCAGCGCCCGGCCGGCGTTGCCGCTGGCACGCGAGCAGGCGCGCTCGATGGTGCCCAGCATGGCCTCGGGGAAATGCGTCGGCTCGCGATGGAAGAAGCGCGTGACCGTGACCGCTTCGGGCGCATGTGCGTGCCTGACACACGCCGCGCGCAATGCCGCTTCGGCGCGATCAAGCGCGGCGTCGTCCAGGCAGCGCATATCGACCGTGAACGTGACGTGGCCGGGAATGGTGTTGACCGAGTTCGGCGCCACGCTCCAGCGGCCCAGCGTCAGGCGCAGTTCGGGAGTACCGGGGGCGGCCGCATGGCGCGGCGCCAGCGTGTACAGGTCTTGCGCAATGGCCACGGCCGCGGCCATCGCATCGTGTCGCACCGCCATCGGCGTGGTGCCGGCATGGGCCATCGTACCCGTGCATTCCACGCGGAACCAGCGTACCGCCTGGATGCCGGTGACCACGCCCAGCGGCACATTTGCGCCTTCCAGCACCGGCCCCTGTTCGATGTGCAGTTCGACGCATGCCGCCATGGGCCGCGCCATCGGCACCCTGGGCACGTCATGGCTTTCCGCCAGCGCGGCATCGAGCGCCTCGCCGAACCGAATACCGGCCGCATCAGTCACGTCGCGATAGCCTGCCAGCCGCGCGGGTTCGACGAAGGCGCTCGACCCCATCGCGCCGGGACCGAAGCGGCTGCCTTCCTCGTTGGTCCAGGACACAACCTCGACGGGGCGCAATGTCTCAATGCCGGCCGCGTTGAGCGCGGCAATTACTTCCAGGCCGGCCAGCACGCCGTACGCGCCGTCGTACTTGCCGCCCACCGGCTGCGTATCGGCGTGGCTGCCGGTCAGCACCGGCGGCAGGTCTTCGCGGCCGGGGCGGCGGAAAAACAGGTTGCCGCAATCGTCGATGCCGACTGTGCAGCCCAGCGCGCGTGCCTGGTCGATCAGGTGGCGCCGGGCGGCCAGGTCGATCGCGGTCAGCGTTTCGCGGGAAACGCCGCCGTCGTGGCGCAGGCCAAACCGGGCCAGGGCTGCCAGCGATGCGGCCAGGCGCTCGGCGCCCACATGATCCTGCGCGCGTTCGGCAATGGTTTGTGCGTTGGCGAGGGTGGGCGGGTTCGATACGGTCAATTTGGTCTCCAGATATCAGGCAAGGCTGGCGCCGAGCGCCTGCTCAAGACGATGAGCCATGCCGAGCACGCGGGCATCGGCATGGCGCGGCCCCGTCACGGTCACGCCAACCGGCATGCCGGTGGCGCCGGTCCCCGTCGGCACATGGACGCATGGGGTGCCCAGCAGCGACCACATGCGGCAGAAAATCGGATCGCCGGTGGCGCCAAGGCCAGCAGGCGCTTCGCCTTCGGCGCTCGGGGCCAGTACGACGTCGAATTCGGCCATCGCCATACTGAACGCCGTGCGGGCTGCTTCCGCGTGGGCCAGCGCGACATGGAAGCGCTGGCCGGTGACGGCGCGGCCCGCTTTGAGTTGGCGCGCGAAAGCCGCGCTAAAGCCTTCTGCGTGCTCGCGTGCTTCCGGCGCGAATGCGGCGAGTGCCTCGAATGCCATGATGTCCAGTTGGGCTTCAGTCAGCCCGTCGCAAGCCTGCGGCAGGTTGAAGTCGCGCACCGTGCCACCGATGCGTTCGAGCGCACGGATCGCGGTGTCCAGCGCAGCTTGGGTATCGGCACTGGCGCGTTCCCAATGCGGCGTGCGGCAAATGCCGATGCGCAGCGGCGCGTGGCGTACCGTCGACGCATCCGCTACCGCGGCATCGCGCGCCAAGGTGCCGATGAAGAAGGCCGCGTCGTCCACGCGGCGGGCCAGCACCCCCACCGTATCCAGGCTCGGTGCCAGCGGCTTGATACCGGCCAGCGGCAGCGTGCCATGCGTGGGCTTGTAGCCCACCACGCCGCAATAGGCGGCCGGCCGGATGATCGATCCCGCGGTCTGTGTGCCGAAGGCCAGCGGCACCATGCCTGCGGCGACGGCGGCGGCCGATCCGCTCGAGGAGCCGCCGGGGGTGCGGGGCCTGTCCGCCGGCGCGCGCGGGTTGCGGGTCGGCCCAGGCTGAAACGTGGCGAATTCGGTGGTGACGGTCTTGCCGACCACGACCGTGCCCGCCGACCGGGCCAGTGCTACCGCCGCCGCATCCACGCCCGGCCGATGTCCGGCGTATATCGGCGAACCATAAGTGGTCGGCATGTCGGCCGTATCCATCAGGTCCTTGACGCCAAGCGGGACGCCCGGCAAGGCGCCTGACGCGCCGCCGGCATCTAGCCGCCGCGCATGCGCCACGGCGGTGTCGCCACCCACGTGCTGCCAGGCCAGAATGCCTGCGTCTTGCGCTGCAATGCGGGCCAGCGCCGCACGGACCACCGCTTCGGCGCTCAGTTCGCGCCGGGACACCATCGCCGCCAGGGTGCGGACCGGAAGATCGAGGAAATCGTCCATCGCATGTTCTCCGGATCAGCCGAAATAGGCTGCGCGAACCTCATCGTTCTCGCGCAGCGCCTGCGCGGTGCCCTGGGCCACGACACGGCCCTGGGTCAGCACATAGCCCTGGTGTGAGATGGCTAGCGTCTGGCGCGCGTTCTGTTCCACCAGCAGCACAGTCATGCCCAGTTCGTTGATCTGCTGGATGACCTTGAAGTTCTCCTTCACGTAGAGCGGCGACAGGCCCAGCGACGGCTCGTCGATGACCAGCAGCCGCGGCTGCGCCATCAGTCCGCGCCCGATCGACACCATCGCCTGTTCGCCGCCGGACATGGTGCCGGCGAGCTGGCCCGCGCGCTCGCGCAGCCGGGGGAAGATCGTGTACACGCGCTCGATGCGCTCGCGCACTTTGGCCGGGTCCGCCTCAAGGAAGGCGCCCAGCGCAAGGTTTTCAGCCACCGTCATGCGCGGGAACACCTTGCGGCCTTCGGGAATGCAGGAGATGCCGCGTGCGATGATGTTGTGGGTCTTCTCGCCCGCGATGTCCGTGCCGTCCCACAGGATGCGTCCCTGGCGCGGCGGTGTCAGGCCCAGGATCGAACGGATCAGCGTGCTCTTGCCGGCGCCGTTGGCGCCAAGGATGCATGTGATCTTGCCCGGCGGCACCTCGATCGAGACATCGTGCAGGACGTTGACCTTGTCATAGCCCGTGGTCAGCCCTTCCACGCGCAGTGTGCTGTCGCTCATGCGGCTTCCTCCCCCAGATAGGCGGTCTGCACGTCGGGATCGGCGGTAATCTCGGCGTAGGTTCCCTCGGCAATCTTCTTGCCGTAGTTCAGCACGATGCAGCGGTCGGTGATTCGCTCGATCACGTTCATCTCGTGCTCGATCAGCACCACCGACAGGTCCTGCAGCTTGCCGCGCACCTGCAGGATGTCGTCCATCAGCTCGTGAGTCTCGTCATGCGTCATGCCAGCCGAAGGCTCGTCGAGCAGCAGCAGCCGAGGGCGGCTCATCAGGGCCCGGCAGACCTCGATGCGGCGGCGGTCGATCATCGTGAACGTTTCCACCGGCTCGAACAGCCGCGCCACCAGCGGCGGGCTGAAGATGCCCAGCAGCTCGCGCACCGACTCCACGTAGCGCTCGTACTCGGCGCGGAACGCCTTGCGCCGGAACAGGTTGAAGACCAGCCCGTGCTGCATGTTCTGGTAATCGCCGATCACGATGTTGTCGAACACCGTCAGCGGCAGCGACAGCCGCGAACGCTGGAACGTCCGCGCCACGCCGCTGCGATAGATCTGCTGTGGCGTCTTGCCGATGACGTTGTCGCTGTCATAAGTGATAGTTCCGGCGCTGGCCTTGTATAGCCCCGTCAGCACGTTGAAGAACGTGGTCTTGCCGGAGCCGTTGGGGCCGAGCAGGCCCAGGATCTCGCCACGGCGGATATCGAGCTGGAGTTTGTCCAGCGCGGTCAGGCCGCCAAAGCGCATGGTCAGGTCGCGCACCTGGATCATCGCGTCGCTCATTGCGCATCCTCCCGGGGAAAGAACAGGCGGGTCTTGCGCGGCATCAGGCCGTCCGGGCGGAACAGCAGGATGGCGATCACCAGCGCCGCGTAGAACAGGAAGCGGTATTCCTGGATGAATTGCAGCTTTTCGGGCAGCACCAGCACGATGATCGCCGCTGGCACCAGGCCCACCACGTTGCCAAGGCCGCCCAGGATCACGATCGACAGCATCAGCAGCGAGTCGGCGAAGGTGAAGTTGTTGGGCGCCACGAACGCAGTGACCATACCGTAGACACTGCCCGCGATGCCGGCAAAGAAGTTGCCGAGCATGAACGCAATCACCTTCCAGCGGGCGATGTGCAGGCCGAACGCGGCGGCGGCGGTCTCGTCGGTGCGCACCACGTCCATCGCCAGGCCTACCCACGAGCGTTCCAGCGCCTTGACTACGGCAAACGTGCCTGCGCAGATCAGCAGGCTCAGCAGCGCATAGCTGGCGTAGAACGACACGTCCACGCCGAACAGTGTCACGCCCTCATTGAACGCGAAGCCGAACAGCGTCATCCCGGGCACCTGCAGGCCCTGCGGCCCGCCCAGCACGTCGTTGACCTCAAGGAAGGTCTTGAACAGGATGCCGAACGCGATGGTCACCAGCGCCGCATAGTGGCCGCGCGTGCGCAGCACGGGTGCAACCAGCACCGAGCCGATCACGGCCGCTGCCACGCCAGACAGCACGATCACCAGCACGTGAGGAATGCCCGTGTGCGTGGCCAGCACGGCCGTGGTGTAGGCGCCGATGCCAAAGAACGCCGCGCCCGCGAAGTTGGACACGCCGGAAAACCCGAACTGGACGGTCAACCCCAGGCAGGCGGTGGTGTAAAGCAGCACCGCACACAGCATCAACAGGACGAAATGGCTCTCGTGGAACAGCGCGATCAGCGCCAGCGTGCCGGCCAGCGCCCATAGCCTGGACTGGCCCGGTCGCCGCACTGTCGCCTGCTCCACGGCCTGCGTCAGGCCCAGCCGACCCGCCGCAAACACCGCGGCCCCGGCCAGTGCCAGCAGCACGGCCACTGCCAGCTGCGATTCCGCATGCAGGAAGCAGTAGAGATAGGCCACCATGGCGATGGCCGCGATGGCCAGCACCATGGCCGGGCGGCGTTGCGAGCCGTCGGTCGTTGCGCCGGGGACCGCAGGCAGCGGCTTCGAGACGTTGTCAGACACGTTCACTGGCTTTCTCCGCGATGAGTCCGGTCGGCTTCCAGGCCATCAGCACGATGACCACGGCAAAGGCGAATACGTCCTTGTAGGCGCTCGGGATGTCTGGCACCAGGGCCGGCAGCATGGCACTGCCCAGTACCTGCAGCGCCGCAAACAGGAAGCCGCCGAGGATGGCGCCGTAGATATTGCCGAGCCCGCCCAGGATGGCAGCGGCAAAGCCGATCACTCCCAGCAGCAGCCCGACGTTGAAGTTGATCTCGTTGTAGTAGAGGCCGTTCATCACGCCCGCCAGTGCCGCCATGGCGGACCCCAGCGCAAACGTGACCAGTACCACTACCTCGAAGTTGATGCCCATCAGCCGGGCCGTTTCGCCATCCTGGGCCACGGCACGAATGGCCATGCCAAAGCGCGTGCGGGTGATCAGCAGATGCACGCCGAGGATGATGGCTACGCCGGCGGCCAGCAGGATCAGGTTGTCCGCGCGGATGGAGAGCGCGCCGATGGTGAACTCGCCAGCGGGCAGCAGCGCGGGAAACGGCTTCGGGTTCGAGCCGTCCGGGTAGAACAGCCGGACCGCCTCACGCAGCACTGTGCCCAGCATCAGCGTGGCCAGCAGCGTGTTCAGCGGTGGCGCACGGCGCAGCGGCAGGATCAGGACGCGGGCGATGCCGGCGCCCAGCAGGCCGGTCACCGTCACCGCGCACACCACGATGGCCAGCAGCTGCAGCCACGGGGAATCCACGTGCATCGCCACCACGCCGGCTGATGCCGCCAGCCCGGCAAACGCGCCCACCATCAGCACATCGCCATGAGAAAACTTGATCACGTCGAGCACGCCGAAGAACAGCGTGAACCCGACCGCCACCATGGCGTAGATCATCCCGAGCATCAGCCCGTTAAAGACGTACTGCCCTAATACACTCATCGGTATCCTCCGAATTCCGGATGCCCAGGCGGGCGCGGGGCCGGGCGGGGGGCAGGAGCGCCCCGAACCCGGCCGCCATGCTTACAGGCCGGTCAGCTTCTTCTTGCCCTTGCCGTAGGTGCTGTCTTCCCAGATCACCCACTTGCCGTCTTCCACCACATACTTGGTGATCAGCGGCACCACGTTCTGGCCGTGGTCGTCGAAGGTGACCTTGCCGATGATGGTGTTCACGTCCCTGGTGCCGTTCAGCACATCACGCACCTTCTTGCGGTCCGGGCCCACCTTTTCCACGGCGTCCATGATCAGGTTGGCCGCGGCGAACGCAAACGGGCCGTACGCTTCGGGCGGTTCACCGTATTTCTGCTGCGTGTAGCGTTCCATGAAGAACTGGCCGCCCGCCAGCTTCTCTACCGGCGCGCCTTCGATGAACGCCAGCGAACCCTCCGACAGCGGCTTGCCCACGCCTTCGATATAGGCATCGGACTTGATGCCCGACGTGCCTTCGAACTGGGCCTTGATGCCGAGCTTGTCCATCTGCGTGCGGATGCGCACGCCCAGCGGCGTGAGGCCGCCGAAATACACCACGTCGGGCTTCAGTTCGCGGATCTTGGTCAGCTCCGTGGTGAAGTCCTGCTGATCGGCTGTCACGCCGAACGTGCCTACGATGGTGCCGCCATCCTTCTTAAGGAACTCGCTGAAATACTTGTTGTGGCCCTTGCCGTAGTCGGTGGTGTCATGGATGATCGCCCACTTCTTGTAGCCCAGCCCGGTCATGAATTTGGCTGCCACTTCGCTCTGGTTGATCATCGTGCCGTTGACGCGATGGATCTCCTTGAACTTGTTGCCGTAGGTGACCTCGGGCAGCACGGCGCCCCACACGACGGCGGGCATGCCGAAGCGGTTGTAGACGCCCACTGTACCCATGGCCACGGCAGAGCAGAAGTGCGTCACGCCGGCAACAATGGACTTGTCCGCCGCGATCTTGGTCGCCACCTGCACGCCGACGTTCGGCCGGCATTCGTCGTCCTGCACCACCAGTTCATAGGTGTACCTGGCCTTCGGGTCCGCATTGCGCAAGCGCACGGCCAGGTCCGCGGAATTACGTCCGCCCAGGCCGATCGACGACACGCCACCGGTCAGCGGACCGACAAAGGCAATCTTGACGACATCCTTGGCCTGCGCCGGTGCTGCCGTCAGGACCATTGCGGTCGCTGCGGCTGCCATGGCGGCGGCTACTGCAGTGTGTTTCTTGCGCACTCTCTTTCCCCCTGGGTTGCATGGACAAATTGGACGGGCCACTGGCCCGGCGTCACGGACCCGAACCGATGCGGGCCGCCTGCGGATACCCGGGGCGGCTTCTTGAAAGCCGCCTGCACCAAATTCAAGTTACTTGAATGCTATGCAACAGACATGCCACCCTTCAACGAGCAATAACCCGTAGCTGGAATGGGGGTGTGGGGGAAATGAGGAGCGGATCCGTGGGTCCGATGCTCAACTTGCGCGCATTGGGCGCACGTTTGCGGTGCTAAACGACTCCCGGATGCGAGGCACAGATAAGTATCTTGATATCTATCGACCTATGGTATATCTTTTGATAGCTATCATAGGAAACATCGTGAGCACCACTGCCAAAATTTTCACCACTGGCCGCAGCCAGGCGGTACGGCTGCCGCAGGAATTCCGCTTCGCCGAGCGCGAGGTATATATACGCCGCGACCCGTCCACCGGCGACGTGATCCTGTCGCGCCGGCCGGAGAGTTGGGACGGCTTCCTGGCAGCCATCAAGGACAGCGCCGTGCCGGCAGACTTCCTGGCCGGCCGCGCGCAGGGCGAACAAGCCAGGGATCCGCTGGCGGGCCTCGAATGACGCGCTACATGCTCGACACCAATATCGTGAGCCACCTGCTGCGGGCACATCCGGCAGTCGTGGCACGCGTGACGGCCGCGCCGATGGCGGCGCTGTGCCTGTCAGCCATCACCGGCGCGGAACTGATGTACGGGCTGGCCAAACGCCCCGGTGCAGCGCGCCTCGCGCGCGCAGTCGACGAACTGCTGCGCAGGGTCGAGGTGTTGCCCTGGACCCCTTCAGTAATGGTCGGCTATGGTGAGACCCGCGCTGCGCTGGAATCCCAAGGACAGCCAATGGGGGCACTGGACTTGCTGATTGCCGCGCACGCGCTGGAGACTGGTGCGGTGCTGGTGACCAATGACCAGGCGTTCCGGCGCGTTCCTGGCCTGGTGGTGGAGGACTGGTCGGTTCCGACCGGAAACTGATCGCGGCAATCTGAAAGATTGGCCAACTGCGCGTCTGGCCGACACCCGGCATCGGCCAGTCCTGCCGCAACCGCAGTGCGCTACTGGTCTGCCTTCGCCCCCGAGCGCCGCACGATTTCCGCCCATTTCCTGCCTTCGGAAGCGTTGTAGCGGGCAAAGTCGCCGGGTGAAGAGCCGACCGGCTCGGCGCCCATGTCGGCGTATTGTTGCCGCACATCGGGCCGCTTCAGCGCGCTGGCCGCATGCGCGGCCAGCTTTTCCACGACCGGGGCCGGCGTGCCGCGCGGCGCCCACAGGCCGTACCAGGTGCTGATGTCGAAGCCGGGCAGGCCGGACTCGGCGACGGTGGGCACGTTTGGCAGCGCGCTCGCGCGGCGCGCGGTGGTCACGGCAACGGCACGCAGCTTGCCGGACTTGATGAAGGGCATCGCCGACGGCATGGAATCAAACATCAGCTGGATCTGGCCTCCCATCAGGTCCGTCAGCGCCGGCGCGCTGCCCTTGTACGGCACATGCTGCATCGGCACCTTTGCTGCCAGCTTGAACGATTCGCCGGCCAGGTGCTGGGCCGAGGCATTGCCAGCCGAGCCGAAGTTGAGCGCACCGCCCTGACTATTTGCGTAGGCGATCAGGTCCTGCACGGTCTTTACCGGCGATGCGTTGTTGACCACCAGCACCAACGGCACGTCGGCCAGCTGCGTGACGGGCACGAAGTCCTTGAATGAGTCATAGCGCATCTTCGGCTGGATGCTGGGGTTGATTACATGCAGCGAGGCATTGGCCAGGATGGTGTAGCCGTCGGCGGGCGCGCGCGCCACGGCTTCGGCGCCGATCATGCCACTGGCGCCGGGTTTGTTGTCGACCACCACGCTCTGGCCCAGGCTCTCGCCCATCTTGACTGCGACCACGCGAGCGAGCAGGTCGGTCGGTCCGCCGGCGGGGTAGGGCAGCACCATGCGCACGGGATGCAGCGGGAAGTCCTGCGCGACGGCGGCAGCCGGCAACGCGGCCGCAGCTACCGCCAGCATCAGTGCGGCGCGCAGCCGCGGCCACGCAGGAAGTCGTTTCTGGTATCGGGTGTTCACGTCTCTGTCTCCTTGATTTTTATCGCTACCTTGCCCACCACCTGGCGGGATTCCAGCGCGGCCAAGGCGTCGCCCAGGCCGGTGATCGGATAGACCGCGGATACGGTCGGCTCCAGCTTGCCCTGCGCGGCCCAATCGAACAGCGTCGCCATGACCTCCTGCAGCGCCTCCGCATGCTCGGCTCGCTCGTTGGCGGGCGTCCAGCCGATGTAGCGGCCAAAGAAGAACCCGTGCAGCGTGAGGTTCTTGACCAGCAGCAGGTTGACCGGGGCCTGCGGGATGGTGCCGCTGGCAAAGCCGATGCTGAGGATGCGTGCGTTCGCCGCCGCCGCGCGCAGCGCCTGGTTGAACAGGTCGCCGCCGACCGGGTCCACCACCACGTCCGCGCCACGGCCGTCCGTCAGCGCCTTGACCGATGCCGCCAGGTCCGCCGGGGCCAGCGCGTGCGTGGCGCCGCGCCGCAGCGCGTCGGCTCGCTTGGCCTCGGTGCTGGCGCAGGCGATGACCGTGGCGCCGAGCTGGCGCGCAATCTCCACGGCGGCCAGGCCGACACCGGCCCCGGCGCCAAGCACCAGCACCGTGTCGCCTGAGCGCAGCGCACAGCGCCACACCAGCCCGCAATACGCCGTGCCATAGGAAATCGGGATCGGCAGCGCAGCCTTTGGCGGCAGCGCGTCCGGGACGCGGTAGACGGTGTACTCGGGCACGGTGACCTGCTCGGCAAAGCAGCCCCAGTCCGCGATCGCCACCACCCGGTCGCCGGAACGCAGCCGCGTGACCGCGTCACCGCAGGCCACCACGCGGCCGACCGCTTCGGTGCCGGGCACGAAGGGCAACGGGGGGCGCCGCTGGTACTGGCCGGCGATCATCAGGCCGGTGGCATGGCTGACGCTGGCGTACTCGACGGCAATCGTGACCGCATGCGGGTCGGCCAGCGCCGGTTCCGGAATGGTCTGCAGCGCCAAGTCCTGCACG
Source organism: Cupriavidus sp. FW305-F7 (assembly GCF_058782875.1). NCBI lineage: Bacteria > Pseudomonadati > Pseudomonadota > Betaproteobacteria > Burkholderiales > Burkholderiaceae > Cupriavidus > Cupriavidus sp. FW305-F7. The sequence goes on from NZ_JBYSYC010000027.1 coordinate 12,731, forward strand.
CCGCCGAACTGCTTGCAGACAAGCGCCTTCATTGCACACCTGCCTTGGCCGCCGGGGCCGTCGCCTGTCGCACCACACCCTGCTGCAGCCATGCGTCGATGGCCTGCTGGCCGAAGCCGGCCTCGCGCAGGACCTGCACGGTATGTTCGCCGTTGGCCGGCGCCGGGCCGGCTGGCCGGCGCATGTCGCGCGCCGGGATGCCGGCGAAGGGCAGCGGTCCGAGCCCCGGCTGCGCGATCGTCTGGAAGGTCTGCCGGTGTGCGGCCTGCGGGTGCGCCAGCACGTCGTCATAGCTGCGCACCGGGGCATGCAGCACGTCATGCCGGCTGAGGATGTCTTGCCATTGCGCGGTCGTGCGCGTGGCGATCTGCCCGGCCACCTGCTGGTTCAGCAGCCCGGCGTGGGCCATGCGCGCGGCATTGTCGGCAAAGCGCGGGTCTTCCAGCCAGTCGGTGCGGTCCAGCGCATGGCATAGCTTGGCGAACTGCGCGTTGTTCAGCGCCAGCAGCGTCACGCTGCCGTCGCTGCTGGCATAGACGCCATTGGGCGCGCTCACCGGCCCGGCGGCCGTCGGGCCACCGATCGCGTGCTCGAGCAGGTTGTTGGCCTGCAGCGCACAACACGCATCGAACAGGTTCAGCTCGACATGGCCGCCGCGCCCGCTGCGAAAGCGCCGGCACAGCGCCGCGGCGCAGGCCTGGGCGGCATAGAGGCCGGTGGCGGCGTCGGCCAGCAGCATGCCGATGCGGCGCGCGCCACCGTCGGCGGCACGGTTGGCGAACATCAGCCCGGAGTCGGCCTGCATCACCGAGTCCGACGCCGGATAGTCGGCATAGGGACCATCCGGGCCATAGCCGCTGATCGACACATAGACCAGCGCGGGCCGTTGTGCGGCCAGTGCCGCATAGCCCACGCCCAGCCGTTCCGCCACTTGAGGGCGGAAGTTCTGCACAACGATGTCCGCTTGCAGCGCAAGGCCGAGCAGCACTTCCTTGCCGGCGTCGGTGGTGGCGTCGATGCAGACGCTGCGCTTGCCGGCGTTATAGGCAATCGTCAGCGCGCTGGTATCGCCGCGCACGACCCCGACCTTGCGGCCCCAGTCGCCCGCGGGCGGCTCGACCTTGACGATTTCCGCGCCTTGCTGCCACAGGATGTGCGCGCAGTACGGGCCGGCAATGCCCTGGCTGATGTCCAGCACGCGCAGGCCGGTGAAGGGCAGGTCGGTGTCGGACAGGTCGGAAGCGGGCAGTGCGGACATGGGATTTGAAGGTGGATAAGCAGGAGGTTTATGCTAGGGTTGGCTTCCTGCCAGGACAATCCCTCGATTTGTGCCTACGGTGTTGACTCATGATTGACAATAATTTCGATCTCAACCTGGTGCGGCTCTTCGTCACCATGGTCGAGTCGCGCACGCTGACCGCCGCCGCCGAGCGCAGCGGCATGACCCGCTCCAACGTATCGCGCCGCCTGAAATTGCTGGAGCAGCACCTGGGCGCTCAATTGATGCGCCGCACCACGCGCCATGTCGAACTGACCGAAGCGGGTCAGTTGCTGTACGCGCATGGGTTGCGCATGCTGGACGAACTGCAGTCGGCCAATACCTCGATCGACAGCCTTGGCCAGGTGGTGCGCGGCGACGTGCGTATCCGCCTGCCCACGGGACTGGGTCATCTCTACCTGACGCCATTGCTGCTGGAATTCGCGCGCAACTACCCGCAGATTTCGCTGCGCGTCGTCATCAACGACAACATTGGCGACCTGATCCCGGCCGAGGTCGACGTGGCGCTGAAGATCACCTCGCAGCCGCCGGATGACCACGTGGCGCGGCGCATCTGCGATGTCGGCTGGTGCCTGTGCGCGTCGGCATCGTTCCTGGACAGTCACGGTCCGATCCGGACCGTGGCCGACCTGGAGCGCTGCGACATGATTGCCCCGGCATCGCTAGGGCGCCGCTTTACGCTGAAGGTATGGCTGGCGGGTACGCCGATGACGTTGCGCGTGTCGCCCCGGATCCAGTCAGGCGACTATCCGTTCCTGTTCGAGTCGGTGATGGGCGGGCTGGGCGTGGCACTGCTGCCGCGCTATGCGGTCTGGCGGCAACTGCAGTCCGGACAAATGCGCGAGGCGCTGGCCGAGTGCGAAGCCGAAGGCGTGGGCGACAGCGTCTACATGCTGACCGCGCCAAACCGCTATCCGACGCTGGCAACGCGAACGCTGATGGACTTTATCCGCCTGCATCTGGAGCGGCAGGCAGAGAACTGGGGGCGCCGCAACCTGCCTGCGGCATCGGCCAATGAAAGCAACGCCGCCCCAGCGTCTTGACCGTTGATGCGGCATGGCGGGCGCAGCGATTACTTCTCCTGCATCCTGGCAGCCCTGACGATCTCGCCCAGCCGCTTGCGCTCCGCATCGACAAACTTCACGAAGTCCGCACGCGTGCCGCCGACCGGCTCGATGCCCACGGCCTTCAGCTTGGCGGCGGCGGCCGGGTCCTTCATGGCCTTGTCCACCGCGGCGGCCACCTTGTCCAGGATCGCATCGGGCGTCCCCTTGGGTGCATGGACGCCGGCCCAATGCGCGATCTGCAGCTCCGGGAAACCTTGCTCCACGGCGGTGGGAAGCTGCGGGTAGGCCGAGAAGCGTTGCGTCCAGGTGGTGGCCAGCGGCTTGAACTTGCCGTCGTGCAGGATATGCGGAAGGGCGATGATGCTGGCCTCTGAGGTTCCTTCCACCTGGCCGCCCAGCACTGCCGTAGTGCTTTCCGACCCGCTCTTGTAGGGCACCGGCTGCAGTTTCGCGCCGTACTTCACATTCAGGATCTCCGCCACGAAGTGCGGGGTGCTGCCGGTTCCCGCGGTCGCGAAGTTGAAACCGCTCCCCTTCTTTGACGCCTCGACAAAGTCGCGCAGATCCTTGTAGGGCGCGTTCTTCGGCACCACGATGACCGAGGGCGCAAGGCCGATCATGGCGACGGGGACCAGCGCGTCATCCTTGAACGGCATGGACTTCTTGATCATGCCGTTCGAGATGACGCCGGCTGCGCTGATCAGGAAGGTGTAGCCATCCGGCGCGCTCTTGGCCACGATGTCGGCGCCCACGGTGCCGCCCGCGCCGGGCCGGTTCTCGATCAGCACGGTCTGGCCCAGCGCCTTGGTGGCGCCCTCGGCCGCGGCGCGCGCCATCAGGTCATTGGCGCCGCCGGCGGCAAAGGGCACGACAAAGCGGATTGTCTTGCTCGGCCATTGCTCTTGTGCGCAAGCTGGTGTAGCCGCGATAACGCTTACCGTCGCCAACAGGCCCAGGGTGAATCGGCTCTTTATGTTCAAGGCATGTCTCCGTCCGTGTAGTTTGTATGGGCTGGTGAATGCTACGAGAACCAGTCCATGCCGTGCTCGCGAATGAATGCCGGCGACCTGCATTTTACCGGCGCGGCGTCGAGCAGGCGGCCTGCACTGGCAATTGTGGCAACTACAATCAAGCGGGGAACTAGCGCAGATAGGAGCGTGTCATGGCTGCATACCTGATTGCCGACGTTGACGTCACGGACCCCGCCGTTTTTGAAGAGTACAAACGAGACGTACCTGCTACCGAGGTGCGGTATGGTGGGAAGTATCTGGGCCGTGGCGGTCCAACCAAAGTTCTCGAAGGAGACTGGCAGCCGCATCGTCTCGTCATCGTCGAGTTCCCGGACATGGATGCCTTGATGGCCTGGTATGACTCGCCAGAGTACGCCCGCCTCAAGGCGATTCGGGAAAGGTGTGCGACAACAAGGATTATCGCGCTGGAAGGGGTCGCGGCCGTCACCGTCTAGAAAATCGGCGCAAGCGTTGCCGGCGTCTGGCTCCGACCGGGTCGGCCTGGTCAGCGGTTTCCTGTTCGCGCGGCTGCGTGCGGGTGCTGTCTGATTCGGTCCGTGGCGATGCAACCGCGGGCCTGGCGCCCTTCACGCTGCGCCCAGGCGCTTCGCATTTGCCATCGCACGGCCGTGGATCGGCGCGAGGATTTCCTGCATCAGGTTTGTCGCCAGGTCTGCCAGCTTCAGCGGGTTGCCGGGGAACCCGGCGGCCAATTGCAGAAGGTCGGCCTGGCGTTCGAACCATTGCGCGGTGGAACGACTGCATGCCAGCGTGGCCGCGGCCGCGGATGTCGCCCAGAGATGGTCGCTGGTGTCCTTTGCGAGGGTCATGGTCAGGTTGATCCATCCCGAACCCATCGCAAGCAACGATTCCGATGCGGCCTCTCCCTTCTCAATGCTCATCAGGCTGAATTCGCGCTGGTCCTGCTCGTCAGGCGCCGGACCGGCGATCGCCATGCGCGTGGTGCGAATGCTGACGACATGTATTGCCGCCTGGAGCAGTTCGCACATTTCACTGAAGAGGCGGGAGGAGTTTGTTGCAGAAGCGTCGAGGACAGGCTGCGGAATAACGGAGGAGGGCACGCGGGTTTTCCTTCGGCATCCGATGAAAACGGACACCTGGCAAATTCTTGGGAGGCGAGCGGCGTCTGGATCGCTTTTTGAAGGCGTGTCCGGCCGGCATGCCTCCAAGCATAGGTGCATTTATGTTGCATTGCACCAATTCTTTTGGTTTTCTGCGCTGGGTTGGGCACGACACGACACCGCAGGACTCGGCGCCTCAGCTCCCGCAAGCGTGAATCAGGAACTCCCTCAGCGCATCCGCCGGCTTGCCCAGCTTGCGCCCGGGCTGCCACAGCATGCCGACCTCCATGTCCGGCACCGCATTGGCAATCGGCCGGGCCTCGATCTGCTTTCCCTCCAGTGACCACGGGCGATACACCATGTCGGACAGCACGGTGACGCCGAAGCCATGCGCCACCAGCCCGCGCAGGGCCTCCATCGAGCCGGTCCGGAATGCGACCTTGGGTGCGAGCCGGTGGCTGCGCCAGTAACGCAGGGTGGATTCCTCGGCCTCGTCCACGGTGATGAGGATATACGGATAGGCCGCAATATCGCGCAGCGAAGGCCGCTCCACGGCCAGCAGCGGATGGCTGGACGAGGTCCACAGCTGGCGCCGGGAACGCATCAGCGTATGACGCTGGAAGCGCTGGGGCCGCTCCAGGTTCGACAGCAGCGCAATGCCCAGCTCAATCTCCCCCGCCAGCACGGCTCGCTCGATATCCGGCCGGTCCATGTCGAGCAGATCCAGTTCGATGTCCGGATAGTTGGTGCGAAAGCGCGCCAGCAGCCCCGGCAGGAAGTAGCCCAGCACCGTGTAGGAGGCGGCCAGGCGCACGCTGCCCTGCAACCCGTGCACCTGGAAGCGCGGCTCGCGCAGCGCATCCTCGACCGAATCCAGGATCTGGCGGGCGTGCTGGAAGAATAGGTGGCCTTCTGCCGTCAGCGTCACACCGTGGGGCCGGCGATCGAACAGGCGTACGGCCAGGCGCTGCTCAAGCGCCAGCACAGCATTGGTGATGGCCGACTGCGAGACATGCTCGGCGGTCGCGGCCATCGAGAATTGCCCGGTCTCCGCGGCCGCGACGAAATAGCGGAACTGCCTCAGCGTGACTTCCTTGGCCAGTCTTTCCGAGCCTTCGCGCACCTTGAACATGGGGGGTCTCCGAGGTATCCGTTCTGCAGATATCAGGTGTTGGAATTCATGATTTTACGATGACGGCACGGATTTCTAAACTGCTCCGGATACAAGAGAACAAGCACGGAGACTGAGAATCGTGAATGCCCCGCTGAACCCCGCCTTGCTCGAAGCCCTGGCCAGCGCCAGCCTGGACGACAAGTACACCCTGGAGCAGGGCCGCGTCTACATGAGCGGCGTGCAGGCCCTGGTCCGCCTGCCCATGCTGCAGAAGGCGCGCGACCGCGCCGCCGGCCTCAACACCGCCGGGTTTATCTCGGGCTATCGCGGCTCGCCGCTGGGCGGCGTGGACCAGGCGCTGTGGAAGGCCAAGCAGCACCTGGCGGCCAGCGACGTGGTGTTCCAGCCCGGCGTCAACGAAGACCTTGCCGCGACCGCCGTCTGGGGCAGCCAGCAGGTCAACCTGTTCCCCGGCGCCACGCGCGACGGCGTGTTCTCGATGTGGTATGGCAAGGGGCCGGGCGTGGACCGGTCCATCGACGTGCTCAAGCACGCCAATTCGGCCGGCTCGTCGCGCCATGGCGGCGTGCTGCTGCTGGCCGGCGACGACCATGCCGCCAAGTCCTCCACCGTGGCGCACCAGTCGGAACACGTGCTGCAGGCTGCCGGCATCCCGGTGCTGTACCCCGCCAATGTGCAGGAGTACCTCGACTACGGCCTGCATGGCTGGGCCATGAGCCGCTATTCCGGCCTGTGGGTGGCAATGAAGTGCGTCACCGATGTGGTGGAGTCGACCGCCTCGGTCGAGATCGATCCCGAGCGCGTGCAGATCGCGTTGCCGGAGGACTTTGTCGTGCCGCAGGGCGGCCTCAATATCCGCTGGCCCGATTCCCCGCTGGAGCAGGAAGCGCGGCTGCTTGACCACAAGTGGTATGCGGCGCTGGCCTATGTGCGGGCCAACCGGCTCAATCGCGTCGTGCTCGATTCGCCGAACGCGCGCTTCGGCATCATGACCGCCGGCAAGGCATATCTTGACGTGCGCCAGGCGCTCGCAGACCTGGGCCTGGACGACGACACCTGCGCCCGCATCGGCATCCGCGTCTACAAGGTGGGTTGCGTGTGGCCGCTGGAGGCGCACGGCGCCCGTGAGTTCGCCACCGGCCTGGAAGAGATCCTGGTGGTGGAAGAAAAGCGCCAGATCCTCGAATACGCGCTCAAGGAAGAGCTGTACAACTGGCGCGAGGATGTGCGGCCCAAGGTCTTTGGCAAGTTCGACCAGCGTGGCAACGATGGCGGCGAGTGGTCGGTGCCGCGTGGCAACTGGCTGCTGCCGGCGCACTATGAATTGTCGCCGGCGCTGATCGCCAAGGCCATCGCCCGCCGGCTGGAACGCCTTGACCTGCCGGAAGCGGTGCGCGCACGCATTGCAGCGCGCGTGGCGCTGATCGAGGCCAAGGAGCGCGAGGCCGCGCAGCCGCGCATCGCGCTGGAGCGCAAGCCCTGGTTCTGCTCAGGGTGCCCGCACAATACGTCCACGCGCGTGCCGGAAGGCTCGCGTGCGCTGGCCGGCATCGGGTGCCACTACATGACCCTGTGGATGGACCGCAATACCGACACCTTCAGCCAGATGGGCGGCGAGGGCGTGGCCTGGACCGGCCAGATGCATTTCACCGGTGACAAGCACGTGTTTGCCAACCTGGGCGACGGCACGTATTTCCACTCGGGGCTGCTGGCCATCCGCGCATCGATCGCGGCAAAGGCCAATATCACCTACAAGATCCTGTTCAATGACGCCGTGGCAATGACCGGCGGGCAGCCCATCGACGGCGTGCTGACGGTGCCGCAGATTGCGCACCAGGTGCTGGCCGAGGGCGCGAAGAAGCTGGTCGTCGTCACCGACGAGCCGCAGAAGTATGGCGACGGTAACATGCTGCCGTCCGGCGTGACCGTGTTCCACCGCGACCAGCTCGACGCCGTCCAGGTTGAGCTGCGCGATACCGCGGGCGTCACCATCCTGATCTACGACCAGACCTGCGCGACCGAGAAGCGCCGCCGCCGCAAGCGCGGCACCTATCCTGACCCGGCCAAGCGCGCCTTTATCAACGATGCGGTCTGCGAGGGCTGCGGCGATTGCTCGGCCAAGTCCAACTGCCTGTCTGTGGAGCCACTGGAGACCGAACTCGGGACCAAGCGCAAGATCAACCAGTCGTCGTGCAACAAGGATTTCTCCTGCGTCAACGGCTTCTGCCCTAGCTTTGTCACCGCCGAGGGGGCGCAGGTGCGCAAGCCGGCGGCAGCGGGTGGCAAGGGCACCGGCGCCGACTTCGAAGCGCTGCCGCTGCCGCGGCTGCCAGCCCTGGAGCGGCCGTACGGCGTGCTGGTCACCGGCGTGGGCGGCACCGGCGTGGTCACTATCGGCGGCCTGCTGGGCATGGCATCGCACCTTGAACGCAAGGGCGTGACCGTGCTGGACATGGCTGGCCTGGCACAGAAGGGCGGGGCGGTGATCAGCCACGTGCAGATCGCACCGGGCCCGGACGACCTGCATGCGACGCGTATCGCGACGGGCGAGGCGCGCCTGGTGATCGGGGGCGACGCCATTGTCTCGGCCTCGGCCGAGGTGCTGTCGAAGATCCGGCACGGATTGACCGCCGCCGTGGTCAACAGCGCCAACACGCCCACCGCGGAATTCATCAAGAACCCGAAGTGGAAGTTCCCCGGCGCCAGCGCCGAGCAGGACCTGCGCGCCAGCGTGGGCGATGCCTGCGCGTTCTTCGACGCCAGCGCATGGGCGGTGACCCTGCTGGCCGACGCCATCTACTCCAACCCGCTGCTGCTCGGCTTTGCCTGGCAGAAGGGCTGGATCCCGCTGCAGCGTGAAAGCCTGCTGCGCGCGATCGAACTCAATGGGGTGTCGATCGACAAGAACCGGCTGGCATTCGAATGGGGACGGTATCTCGCGCACCATGGCGAGGCGGCGGTAAAGGCGCTCTTGCCGGGTGCTCCGGCGGCCCCGGCCGCACAGGTCGTGGCAATCCCGCAGACGCTCGACACCCTGATCCGCAAGCGCGAGACGATGCTGGCCGATTACCAGAACACCGCATACGCTGCCCGCTACCGCGAGGCCGTCGAGCGCATCCGCGCAGCGGAGCAGCAACTGGGCATCGAGCGCAAGCTGCCGCTGACCGAGGCCGTGGCGCGCAACCTGGCCAAGCTGATGGCCTACAAGGACGAGTACGAGGTGGCGCGCCTCTACGCCGATCCCGCCTTCCTGGACAAGCTGCGCGCCCAGTTCGAAGGGGAGCCCGGCCGCGACTACCAGCTCAACTTCTGGCTAGCGCCCCCGTTGCTGGCCAAGAGCGACAAGGGTGACGGCAAGGGCCGCCCGGTCAAGCGCCGCTTCGGTCCGCGCACGATGACGGCATTCCGCTTGCTGGCGCGCCTGAAGGTTTTGCGTGGCACGGCGTTCGATGTGTTTGGCAAGACTGCCGAGCGCCGCGCCGAGCGGGCGCTGGTCAACGACTATCTGGCCATGGTCGACGAGTTCGCAGCGTCCCTGAGCGCGGACAACGTCGACGCCGCGCTGGCGCTTGCCGCGTTGCCTGAGGATATCCGCGGCTACGGCCACGTGAAGGAGGCCAGCATGGATGCGGCGGCAGTACGGCGGGAGGCGTTGCTGGCGCAGTATCGCTGCGCGGCCCGGCGGGCTGCGGCTTGAGAGGCGGGCGGTTCGAGCCCTGCGCCGAACCGCCCCCTGTCTAGGCCTCGCGCCGGGCCAGCGCAAGGAAGGCGCCCAGGCCCAGCATCGTGACACCCGACATCCGGGTCATCAAGCGGGCGCGAGCTTCGCGGGCGGCGCCAGACTTGAGCAGACGATGCGCGGCAAACACGACGACAACGTCGACCAGCGTATTGAGCGCGACGCAAATGCAGCCCAGCAGCACCAACTGCGGCACCAGAGGTTCGCTTGCCGAGACAAACTGCGGCAGGAACGCCAGAAAGAACAGCGCCGTCTTGACATTCAAGACCTCGACCATGATGCCCTCGACCAGAGCGCGGCGCGCACCTTTGGATGACATGGTTTCGAGCGTGACCGGCGCTTGCTTGCGCATCAACATGCGAATCCCCAGGTACACCAGATAAGCCGCACCCAGATACTTGAGCAGGTTGAACGCCACGGCTGACTGGGCAATGACCAGCGACAGGCCCAAGGCCGCCGCGAGCACATGGAGCAAGCCACCAAGGGCGGTGCCGAAGCATGAAGCCAGGCCCTCGGACCGGCCGCCAGCCACCGTTCGTGCAACGACATAGGCGATGCCCGGGCCGGGGGTGATGGCGAGAACGATGGCAGCGATCAGGAAGGGGATGAGTGACATGATGTGGTGTTCGTCAATGGTGAGGCAAAGCTGAGCGCGGGTCCGGGGGCAATTCAACCAGCCTTGCGCATGCACTGTGCAAGTTCGCCATACCCCCGCGCCTCTAGGGTGTCGGCGGCACCGAGGCGATCCCGCAACTCCCTGTTCTGGCTGAGCTTGACCTTGCCCACCAGCGAAGTGACGGCGATCTCGATGCCCACGATGTTGCGCAGCATGCTGTCGATGTACTCCGGCGCGGAGTCCCCCATCTTCCAGGGCCTGGCTTCGGCTGTCTCGTGCCGCCGGGTCAGGCGCGCAACCAGGCGGCGAACGAAACGCTCGTCATCATGCACGGTGATCGTGCCGTGCGCGTGTACCACCTCGTAGTTCCAGGTCGGCACCTGGCGGTGCGCCTCATGCTTGCTCGGGTACCAGTTGGGCGAGATATAGGCCTCGGCGCCGCGGAAGACGACCATGACCGGCGAGCCCGTGGGGCAACGCTGCCAGAGTGGATTCGCGCGGGCCACGTGGGCTGTGAGCACGCCGTGGGTTCCCTCGCCGGGATCGAACTCGAACGGGATGTGGTCGGCATCCAGTCCGGCGCTGCCTTGCGTAACCAGCATCCCCAGCGGGTGCTCGCGGATGATGCGGCTCAGTTCCTCTGGCCGGTTTTCAGCAAAGTGAGCAGGAATGTACATGGTGGGGAATCGGAAGGGATGGAATGCTCGATACTCTCGCCGACAACTGGCACAATCAGAAGGTCCAGTTTTCATGATTCTTTATGGGCCAGTCACGCCAGCCAGCCGGTAACCGTGCCGGAGCCACGGGCGCGGGACGCCGCATCTACGATCTTCTGCGCGCCCAGATCGCGGACGGCTCACTGCCGCCGGGTGCCCGGGCGCCGTCCACGCGAGCGCTGGCGTCCGAGTTGGGTGTATCGCGTACCACCGTCACCGCCGCCTACGAACAACTTGTGGCCGAGGGCTTCCTCGTCACCGCGGTGGGGCGGGTGGCCCGAATCGCCAGCCCGTTGGCGGCACCGGCACCAGCCGGGCTGACCGCAGGCCGGCACTCCAGGTCGGCCCCAACCCTGTCCGAATTCGGGCGTCGCGTGGCGGGACTCGGCATGCCGGCACCGCTGCAAGCTGAACCGGTTCGCTTCGACTTCCTGTATGGGGCGGTGGCTTCCCGGGACTTTCCAACCCTGGCCTGGCGGCGTGCCTACCAGGCCGAACTGCTGCGCCAGCAAAACAGCCTGTCATACGCCCCGCCCGAAGGTGAGGCATCGCTGCGACGCGCCCTCCAGGGCTATTTGCGGCGTGCCCGGGGACTGGCCTGCGAGGCCGAGCAGGTTCTGGTGGTACATGGCTCGCAGCAGGCCATCGATCTGTGCGCACGGTTGCTGCTGGATGCCGGCGATGCCTTCGCCTTCGAAGACCCTGGCTACCTGATGGCAAGGCGCTGCTTCGAAGCCACCGGCGCCAGGTGCCAGGCCACGCCAGTGGACGGGCATGGCCTGGATACCGCCAGCCTTCCCCAGGACGATCGTGTCCGCCTGGTGTACGTGAGACCGTCGCACCAGTTCCCACTAGGGGGTGTGCTGCCGATCGGCCGGCGCCTGGAGCTGCTGCAATGGGCGCAGCGCCACGACGCCTGGATCATCGAGGACGACTACGACGGGGAGTTCCGCTACGGCCAGCGCCCGATCGACACCCTGCGCTCGATCGACACCGACGGCCGCGTGATCTACGTCGGCACTTTCTCCAAGGCGCTGTCGCCGCACCTGCGGCTCGGCTACCTGGTGCTGCCGCCTGAACTGGTGCCGGTGTTCCGGCAGGCCAAGCGGCTGGCCGACCGCCATGCGCCCGTGCTGGAGCAGCGCGTGCTGGCAGCGCTGATCGAAAGCGGTGCCTACGAACGCCATGTGCGGCGCATGCGCCGGGAAAACGAGCGCCGGCGAGCAGCCTTGCTGGATGGCGTCACACGCTACCTGCCAGCGGACGCGGACGTCTGCGGTACGGCGGCGGGGTTGCATGTGGTGCTGTGGTTGCCGTCGCTGCGGCCCCGGGACGAGACAGCGCTGGCGGCCGCTGCGCGCAGCAAGGATGTGGGGGTCTACCCGGTATCTCCGTTGTTTGCAGGGGCCCGGCCGCATGGACAGCGTCGAGCGGCTGGATTGGTGCTGGGTTATGCGAGTTTGACGGTGGAGCAGATTCAGCGGGGGATGCAGATTTTAGGGTCGGTGATTGCGGTGATGGGGCGGGGTGTTTCCCGCCTGGGTTCTCAGGGCCAGGCTGACAACGGATTTCAGGTAGGCTGACGACTCGATGCTATGGCCGCCGATACGCGATGGGTTCGATTCGAACCACAGCAGCCTGGTGGCCGCCTCATTACTGGTCTGGAGGTTCCAGGTGGGGGCCGCATCAATAGGTCATCGTCACGTTGAGCATGGCCACCCGCGGATTGCCCACTGGTAGTACGTTGTTGTTCAGGCCGCCCGCGTAGTACATCTTGTCGAACACGTTCTTGACGTTGAACGCCGCGCGCCAGTGCGATGCTACGTAGCCGACGGCAAGATCGGCCACCGTGTAGCCCGGCACGGTGTAGTTAAAGCTGTAGCCGCGCTTGGCGCTCTCGCCGCGCAGGCCGGCACCGACGTACCAGCCGGCGAGCGCGCCGCGGAAGCGGTACTGGCTCCAGACCGAGAAGCTGTGCCGGGGCACGCTGTTGAGTGGCTTGCCGACGTTCGCAGCCGTGGTGTCCCCGGTGACTTCGCCTGCGATGTAGGCATAGGCCCCCGAAACGCTGAAGCCATTGCCGAGATCCTGCGTCAGTTCCATTTCTAGCCCGCGCGACCGCTGTTCGCCGACGGCCACGCTGAAGCCAGTGTTAACCGGATCGGTACTGAGCACATTGGTGCGTGTCAGGTCGAACGCGGCCAGTGTCAGCAGGCCGGTCTTGTCCGGCATGTCGAACTTGATGCCCACTTCGTACTGGCGGCCCTTCTCGGGCTTGAACGTGGCGCCGTTGACGTCGGTGCCGGCGTTCGGCAGGAACGAAGTGGCGAAGCTCACGTACGGACGCGCCCAGTGCGTCAGGTCGTACATCACGCCCGCGCTGCCGGTGACGGCGTTGTTGTCGTTGCCGGTACGCGACCGCGCCAGCCGGTCCGTTGTGCTCGTTTGCGCGGATTCGTAGCGCACGCCGCCGGTCACAGTCCAGCGCTCGGCGATACGGATTTGATCGCGCAGATAGAGGCCAACCGCGTTTAGCGTATCGGTCGCGTCCAGGCTATAGGCGGACGGGCAGTTGATGCTGGCGCCATAGACCGGGTTGTAGACGTTCAGCGCTGCCACGCGGCACGTTTTCTGCAAGCGGTCTTCCTTCGTATGGCGGTAGTCGATGCCGAAGGTCACGCTGTGGGCATGCCCCGTGAACGCGAAAGTCCGCTGCACGTTAGTGTCGACACCGAACGAGTCCCCCGAGAAGCTCTGCTGCGTGCCACTGCGGTTCATCGCCTGGCTGTTGACGGCCATCGTGCCGGCCGACACTAGCGTGCCGGTCAGCGACGACGTCTGGTAGCGCAGGTTCTGGTTCAACGTCCAGCCGGAGTCGAAGCGGTGCGTCAGCGCGTAGCCGATGCGGTTCTGCTCGCCGTCATAAGACGGCGCATTCGGCTCGCCGATGAAGCGGTTGCTCGGCACCACGCCATTGCGGTTCGGCACCAGGGTGCCATTCACGGGCAGGCCCTGCTGGCGCACGTAATTGCGTTGGTTGTGGCTGGTCAGGATCGTGAAGTCTGTGTGCGCGCCAAGGTCGAGCGTCAGCGACGGCGCGATCCAGCGGTTGCGATACCAGACGTAGTCGGTCGGATCGTCGCTGTTCATCATCAGCGCGTTCAGGCGGAACGCGGCCTTGCTGTCCTTGGCCAGTGGCGTGCCTACGTCGACCGTCACCTGCCGGAAGCCGTAGTTACCGACGGTCAGGCCCAGTTCACCGAACAGTTCGGCACGCGGGCGCTTGCTGACCATGTTGACCAGGCCGCCCGGCTGTACCGCGCCGAACAGGATCGAGGCCGGTCCCTTGAGCACTTCCACGCGTTCCACGCCGAACAGCTCCTGCGCCACGCGGTTGTTGCTGTCGACGAGCAATCCGTCGGCAAAGATCGATTCCGATGCACGCTGGCCGCGGATGATGAAGTCGTCCCAGCCGCGCCTGCCATAGACGTTGGTGACCACGCCGGCTGAGTTCTGCAGCGCGTCGCTGAGGTTCTGTGCCTGCTGGCTGTCGAGCAGGTCGCGTGTGATGACGGTGATCGACTGCGCGGCGTCGGCCGCTGATTGATCCGACTTGGTCACTCCGGCCGGCCGCCGCGTGGTGAAGCCGAGGTCAGTTTGCCCGTCGGCGGCGGCGCTGACCGTCACAGATGGCAGCGTGGTGAGACCTTCGGCGGCGTGGGAAACAACGGGAGGCAGGAACAGGCAACTGACGGCGGCGGGTATGGCAAGACGGCGGACAAACATGACGGCCCAAGGCGAAAGCAACGAAAGTGGCGCATCATAAATGAGAATGGTTTGTATTTACAAGAATTTCGTGCGGTGCGCTTACAAATTGCGCCTAGTCCGTAGGAGGGCAGGGCGCCATCGTAGTCAAAGTAAGGGGCGGCGGCGTGCGCCCCACCTTCTCCTGTTCAAAGCGTTCTACTGTTGTTGATGACAAAAGTCGCACTACCTTACTGATTCGTATCCATCAACGCCGTTTCTAGCGCACATGCTTTCCCTACATAGCGGCCCCTGGGCAGTCCCGTTACTGCTATCAATGTTCTCTTCCCGGCCGCCTGCCCATGAAACGCACCACCACCATTCCAACCCCGCCGCCCGATGCCGCACATATCCTGGTGCCGGCCGACGCGCAGGCGGCCCATGCCTGCGCCGACGACCGCAACTTCGTCACGGCGCTGGCACGCGGCATGGAGCTGTTGCGCGCCTTCGGGCCGCAGGATGATTACCTGGGCAACGCCGAGCTGTCGCGGCGCACTGGCATCCCGCGCCCGACCGTGTCGCGGCTCACCTACACGCTGGCCACGCTCGGCTATCTCACCTACATTGAAGCCACTGAGAAATACCGGCTGGGGCAGGGCGCGATGGTGCTGGGCCACCGCTATGTAGGCGGCGCCGGCATCCGCGAGATCGCGCAGCCGCTGATGCAGTCACTGGCGTTTACCACCGATTGCACGGTGGCACTGGCCATGCCTGATCGGCATGCCATGGTCTACCTGGAAAGCTGCCAGCCGCGCGGGGCGCTGGTGATCCGGCTGGCGCCGGGCGCGCGCCTGCCGATGGCCACCTCGGCGATCGGCCGCGCCTGGCTGGCGGGGCTGGATGTCGATCACCGCCAGGCCGCGCTGGCCGAACTGGCGCGCCACTACGGCACGCGCTGGCCCGCCGTGCGCACCGGCATCGACCGTGCGCTGCGCGACCACGCGCGGCGCGGCTTCTGCGTGGCGCATGCCGAATGGGACCGCACCGTCAGCGGCGCCGCGGCGCCGCTGCGCCTGGCGGGCAGCAGCGAGGTGCTGGCGCTGAATATCGGCGGGGCCGCGACACGGCTGTCGCCCGAGATCCTGGAAAGCAACCTGGGCCCGCGCGTGCGCGACCTTGCAGAGACCTTGCAGGCGCGGCTGTGGCAGCCGGGCGGCGCGCGTGCGACCGCCCGCTTTGCCTCAGCGCAGCCTGAGCCCGGCCCAGGCACCCGCGCCGACGCGTCCAACGGCTGACGCAAGCATCCGAATTCAACGAGGAGACAACCCATGGAAGTACGCAACAAGACCGTCGTGGTGACTGGCGCGGCCACCGGCATCGGGCGCGCGCTGGCGCTGGCCTTTGCGCAGGCCGGCGCGCGCGGCGTGGCCGTGGCCGACCTGAACGCGGCGGGCGCCGCCGCAGTTGCCGCCGAAGTCCAGGCCGCGGCGCCTGCGTGCCAGGTGTTCGCCCAGCCGGTCGACGTGGCCGATGCCGCCGCGGTGCAGGGCCTGGCCGACGAGGCCACGCGCCGCTTTGGCCAGGTCGATATCTTCTGTTCCAACGCCGGCATCATCCTGCGCAAGGGGCTGGAGGCGAGCGCCGACGACTGGCAGCGCATCTGGGAAATCAACGTGATGGCGCATATCCACGCGGCCAAGGCGGTGCTGCCGCAGATGCTGGAGCGCGGCGACGGCTACTTCATCAACACGGTCTCGGCCGCGGGACTGCTGTCGCAGATCGGCTCGGCGCCGTATGCGGTGACCAAGCACGCCGCCATCGGTTTTGCCGAGTGGCTGTCGATCACCTACGGCGACCGCGGCATCAAGGTCAGCTGCATCTGCCCGCAGGGCGTGCAGACCAACATGCTGTTCGGCGAGAAGGGTGAGCGCAAGGGCTTCCTGCAGGAAGGCTCGGTCACTGCCGAGCACGTCGCCGCGGTGACGCTGGAAGGGGTGGCCGACGAGCGCTTTCTGATCTTGCCGCACCCGGAGGTGCTTGAGTACTATCGCCGCAAGGGCCAAGACTACGACCGCTGGCTGCGCGGCATGCGCCGCCTGCATGACAAGGTGATGCAGGAGTTCGGCGGCATCGCGGTCTGAAGGCACGAGTAGTCCTGGCAGGTTCCGGCGGCGGCATTGGCCGCCGTCTTCACAATGCGGGCAGCCATGTAGCCGCCGGCAACAGGAGGAGAATCCATGCGTTTCGGTACCGTTGCCGCGGCAATGCTCGCCGCATCCGCCCTGGTGAGCGCGGCCCCCGCGCTGGCACAAGGCTATCCCGCCAAGCCGATCCGGATCGTGGTCGGCTTCCCCAGCGGCGGTGCGCCCGACACGCTGGCGCGCATCGTCTCGGAAAAGATCTCGCCCGCATGGGGCCAGCCGGTGGTGGTGGACAACAAGCCGGGCGCGGGCGGCAATATCGGCGCCGAAGCCGTGGCGCACGCGCCGGCCGACGGCTATACGCTGGCGCTGGGCACGGTCGGCACGCACTCGATCAACGGCGCGCTGTACAGCAAGATGCCGTACGACATGGTCAAGGACTTCGCCCCCGTGATCCTGATCGCCTCGACGCCGAACGTGCTGGTGGTCAATCCCGGGGTGCCGGCAAAGAGCGTGGCCGAGTTGATCGCGCTGGCAAAGTCCAGGCCGGGCGGCCTGACCTTCGGCACTCCCGGCGTCGGCACCTCGCCGCACGTGGCCGGGGAAATGTTCAATTCGATGGCCGGCGTCAAGATCACGCATGTGCCCTACAAAGGCCGCGCCATGGCCATCCCCGACCTGCTCGGCGGCCATATCACCATGATGTTCGACAACCTGCCGTCGGCCTTGCCCGTGGTGCGCGAGGGCAAGCTGCGCGCGCTGGGCATCACCAGCGCGAAGCGCTCGGCCTCGGCACCGGATATCCCGACGCTGGCCGAGCAGGGTTTGCCGGGCTTTGAAGCCGATTCATGGTTCGCCGTGTTCGCGCCGGCCAATACGCCGAAGGACGTGGTGGCCAGGCTCAACACCGAACTCAACCGCATCTTCACGCTGCCGGATGTGCAGGCGAAGCTGAAGACGCTGGGGCTGGATCCGATCCTGGGCACGCCGGAGAAACTGGCTTCCTATCAGCGGCAGGAAATCGCGAAGTGGGCGAGGGTGGTGAAGGAGTCGGGGGCAAAGGCGGAGTAGGCCTTTAAACCCAGAGGGTTTGCTCCCCTCTCCCGCTTGCGCGAGAGGGCGCACGCAATTGCTGATCAGGCGTCCGGCTCCACCGCCCCGCGCGCAGGCTCCGCGCCGCTGGCATCGCGCAACCTGCTCAGGCTAATCAAGGCCCCCAGCGCCGCCACCACTGCCGCCAGATACAGCGCAATGCGCGCCGCGCTGGTCGGCGCCAGGCTGAACAGCAGCGCCACCACCGCGGTACCGGTGGTCTGCCCCAGCAGCCGCGTGGTCGCCTGTGCACCGCTGGCGCCGCCGCTGCGCTCGGGCGGCGTGGCACCGATCATGGCGCGGTTGTTGGGGGACTGGAAGAAGCCGAAGCCCGTGCCGCACATCGCCATGCGCCAGACGATGTCCAGGCTGCCGGCGTCCGGGCCCAGCGTGGCCAGCCCGACCAGTCCGCACGCCAGCATGGCCAGCCCGATGCCGGCCAGGATGCTGGCCGGATAGCGGTCCGACAGCCGGCCCGACACCGTGGCCATCACGGCCACCATCAGCGGCCAGGGCGTGATCAGCAGGCCGGTTTCCTGCAGGGAGCGGCCGAGCTGGTATTCGAGATAGAACGGCAGCGCGATAAAGGCCAGCATCTGCGTCATGAAGGAGCAGAACGAGGTGCCCACCGCCAGCCTGAAGGCGCGGCTGGCAAACAGATCCACCGGCACCAGCGGCGCGGCGCGGCCGTGCTGGCGCCGCACCAGCAGCCAACCCAGCACCACGGCCACGCCCATGCCCGCAGCGCCTGCGATGCGCCAGCCGGCATGGCCCAGAACATCGACGCTGAGGATGAACATGCCGAACACCAACGCCGACAGCAGCCCGCTGGGGTAGTCGAACTCGCGCGGCTGCGGCGGCGTCGCCGGCAGCGAAGTGCGGCTCAGCACCAGCGCGACGATGGCCACCGGCACGTTGACCGCGAACAGCCATTGCCAGCTGGCGACCGCCAGGATCAGCGCGCCCAGCGACGGACCCACGGCGATGGTAACGCCGACCACCAGCGCGTTCAGCCCGATGCCGCGGCCTAGGCGCGTGGGCGGGTAGATAAAGCGCACCAGTGCCGTATTGACGCTCATGATGCCGGCGCCGCCGATGCCCTGCAGCACCCGCGCGGCCACCAGCATCGGCAGGTTGACCGCCAGCGCGCACAGCAGCGAGCCCAGCAGGAAGGTGGCCAGCCCCGCCCGGTACACGCGCTTGTAGCCAAGGATGTCCCCCAGCGACGAGAGCGGCAGCAGGCACACGGTCACTGTCAGCTGGTAAGCGTTGACCACCCAGATCGTGCTGGACGGATCGGCGTGCAGCTCGCGCGAGATCGACGGCAGGGCGATGTTGGCGATCGAGCCATCGAGCACGGCCATGATCAGGCCGAAGAAAACAGTGAGGATCGCCCAGGTCCGCTGTGGCTGGGGAAGGCCTTGTTCTGGCTGCATGGGGAGAGACATTGAAGACAATGCCGCGCCAGCATCGGTCAGGCATGGCCAGGACGGCCACGGCGCAGCATTGCCATTATCGTCCCGCGTGGCGATGCTCGCAAATCCGCTAATTGTGGTAGAGCGCTGCGCGCGGGGCGCACTATCCCGCGGCTGCGGCGGCCGGGGTCCACGCCTGCGCGGCGTCACACAGTGTTTCCAGTGCCAAGCACGCCTCGACGATGGGCTGGCGGCGCACGATCATGAAGGCGCCGGCCACGGCATGGACCCAGTGTCGCAATGCCGACAGGTCCTGCTGTGCAATGATGTGCGCCAACGCTGGCAAGTCCTGCTGCAGTTGCCGGCGCAGCATGGCTTCATAGCGACGGCGATCGGCGGCTTCGGCGTGTGAGGCCGCAGCCGTATCGTCATGGGTGGCGGGAGGCGGGGCCGCGGCATGCCTGCGGCCGTGCAGGCCATGCAGGCACGCTTGCAGGTCCTGCAACGACGCCGGCTTGGCGACAAAGCCGGAAAAGCCGCGCAGGCGCCAGTCTGCCGACGGCTCGCCGCACGTGAATGCGCTGAAGGCCAGTACCGGCATGCCGGGATGCCGCGCGCACACCGCGTGCAGCAGCGCGAGGCCGTCCATGACTGGCATATGGATGTCGGTCAGCACCGCGTCGATGTGCGTGCTCTCCAGCGCCGCCAATGCCTGCCTGCCGTTGCCTGCAATGATCGGGTGGCAGCCAAGTGCCTGCACCTGTTCGGCGATTAGGGTCTGGTTCAGCGGATTGTCCTCGGCGACAAGGATCGTCAGCGGCGCCGCGGCCGGTGCCGCGAGTGCCTGCACCGCCAGCGTGTTGCCGTCAGCCGGCGCAAGCGCCGGCGTGGCGCCCTCGGCCGCCTGGGCCACGCAGTCGATCAGCGCGCGGTGGCTGTAGGCCGTGACTTCGAGGATGCCGGCGGCGCACTGGCGTGGCCGATGCGGGCCCTCCGGCGTCACCCACACAAGCGGCACCTTTGCCGCATCGCGCAGGCCGCCCAGTGCCGCCAGGGGGTGCTCTTCCGTGGCGACGATGACGCGTGGCAGCTTGACCTGGAGGGACGCCAGCGCGGCCGCCTGCGATGCCAGCACATCGGCACGCCAGCCTGCCGTAGTGAGCCACGCAGCCAGGGCCTCGCCGGTGCGCATGTCCTGGCACAGCACGACCACGTCGCCGCACTGCGCCGCGGCGGCCGGGACAAGCGGCCGCTGCGTGCCAGCGGCCGGCGGCAGCGGCACCGAGACCGTGAATGCGCTGCCCACGTCCGGCACGCTATCCACGCTGACGCTGCCGCCCATCAGCTCGCACAGCCGGGCGCAGAGCGACAAGCCCAGGCCAGTGCCGCCATAGCGGCTGGCGGTTGCGGCATCACCCTGCACGAACGGCTGGAATACGCGCGCCGCCAGCGACGGCGGCATGCCGATGCCGGAATCGCTGACGCGGCAGACCAGCCGCTGCGTGCCGTGGTGGTCCTGACGCAGCTCGCCGCTTACGGTGATGCGGCCGCTGGCGGTGAACTTGAAGGCGTTGCTCAGCAGGTTGTTGAACACCTGCACCAGGCGCATGCGGTCGCCTGTGACCTCCGCATCCAGCGATGGCGACAGCTGCAGGTGAAAGCGGATGGGACGGCCGGCCACCATCGGCGCATGGGTCAGCGCCACGCTCTCCAGCGCCTCGACGGGGCGGAAGGGCGCGTTGACCAGCCTGAGCTTGCCGGCATCGATCTTGGAAAAGTCCAGCACATCGTTGACGATCCGGCGCAGCGTCTCGGCGGCGGTGTCCAGCGCCCTGAGCCGGGGCGCGTGTGCTGCCAGGCCGCTGCCGCGCGCGAGCAGTTCCAGGTTGCGCCCAGCAATGCGTTCAGCGGCGTACGGATCTCGTGGCTCATCGCGGCGAAGAAGGTCGAGCGTGCGCGCATCATTGCCTCGGTGGCCTGCTGGGCGGAGCGCAGCTGCTCTTGCAGTGCCTGCTGCGCGGTGCAGTCCTGCACGGCACAGAACAGCACCGCTTCCTCGCGGTAGCGCGCCGGTGCGTAGGTGATTTGCAGGAAGCGCTGTCCGGCGTCGCCGGGGCCGGGTGGCTCATTTGCCGGCGCGCACGGCGGTGCCGCGACGGTGAAGCTGGAAATGGAGGCGTGCCCGCTGTCGCCACCGCACGGCTGTCGCTTGAACGCCTCCGCTATTGCATCGGGCAGGCGCCCATGGGGCTGCCACTGCAGCAGCACGCCGGCCAGCGGGTTCGACGTCAGGACGGCGTAGTCGTGCTGGCGCACGATGCACAAGCCGACCGGCGTGGCATTGACCAGCACGTGGTTCATCAGCTCGCTTTCCAGCGCGCGCGAGGCTTCGGCGTGCGTGCGCCGCAGCAGGTGCCGGCTCCAGTAGCGCGCGGCCAGCCCGATGGCGCCGGTCAGCAGCAGCATGGCGCCGGCGATCACGGCCAGCTCCGCTGCCAGCGCCGCACCCAGCATGCGGTACGGCAGGTGGTAGACCAGCCGCCCGAAGCCGGCCGGCAGCGCCTGCACCAGCCGCACACCGGATGGCGTGACATCGAGCGTGCCGTGCGAGAGCAGGCGCGCGCCGGCCGCCACATCGTGGACGCTGGCCGATGCTGCCGGCCAGTCGCGTGGCTATACATCGATGATCTCGCCGGCTGGATTGAGCAGCGCCAGCAGCGCCGGATCATCCGCGCGCTGCAATTCGGCGGGGAACGCCTGGAGGGGCACGCAGGTGGCCACCAGCATGGTGGGCGTGTCGCCGGCATAGGCGGCGCCGGCCAGCACCATGACAGGGGCGTCGTCCACCGGGTGGCGCAGCGGACCCAACCAGACCTGCTGGTCGCGCGCCGGCACGGTGTGGCCGCTGCGCTCCAGCAGCGCCTGGGTCAGCCATGTGCGCAGCCGCGGGATCAACGTCGGGTCGAGCGCGAGCGATGCGCGCGCGCCGGCCTCGGGCTGGCTGATGACCACGGCGCTGTCTTCGTCCAGCGCGACCGCGTAGGCCCCGTGGTCGAGATCGAACGCCTGCTGCGTGGCCACCGCAGCCAGGGCAATCTGCCGCAGCCGCACGAACTGCGCCGGCAGCCCGGCCCCCCAGCCCTGCCGCGTTGCCTCGGTGGCAAGCAGGTGATAGTCCTTGCGCACGGCATCGACGTGGAGACTCGCGGTGCCGGTGCGCCGGAAGGCCCCGAAGGCGGCATCGCGCGACGGCTCCGGTGCGGGCGCATCGAGGTTGTAGCGAATGCTCAGCACGGTGCGCCGCAGGAACGAGGACTCATTATGCAGCAACTGCGAGACCGAACTGGCGTACCGCGAGACGTCGCTGCTGCGGTAGTCCAGGTGCTGTTCCGTTGCCAGGCCGGCAAGCAGCAAGCCGGAGAACAGCACGATGGCGATCAGCACCGCGATGGTCACCGAGTACAGGTGTTGCTGGCGGCGCGCGTTGTGGGCAAGCGCATCGAAGGCGCTGGCCAGGGTCTCACGGGTTCGGTCGACGGTTTGCTGCATCGGCGGGTCCGGCCGTGTCAGATCAGGCGGTTTTCATAGGCGTAGCCGATCAGCCCGGTATTGGTCTGCACCCCCAGCTTGCGCATGGCCACGGTCTTCTGGCTGGAGATGGTGCTGACCGAGCGGCCGAGCTTGCCGGCGATGTCCGTCAGCTGCAGGCCTTGCGCATAGAGCCGGATCACTTCCAGTTCGCGCTGCGTCAGTTCGGTGGCCGGTGCGCCGGCCAGCGTGGCGTGTTGCAGGATGGCGTGCACCGCGGGCGAATAGAAGCAGCTGCCGCCGGATGCGATGTGGATGCAGGCGCGCACGACCTCCTCCAGGTGGTCTTCCTTGCTGACAAAGGCGCGCACCCCAAGCTTCATGGCGCGGCGGATGATGGCGGGATTGGACTGGGCGCTGATCACCACCACGCGCGTCAGCGGATGGCGGCGCGCCAGGCGGCCCAGCAGGTTGAAGCCGTCCAGCGAGGTATCGCCGTGGCCCATGCAGAAATCGGTGATGGCGATATCGGCGGGATGCTTGTCCAGCGCGCCGAGCAACTCGGTGCCGTTGCGGCATTCGCAGCTGATCTGGACACTGCCGCTGCGCTGCAGGCAGTCGCGCAGGGCGGCCACGACCAGCGGGTGGTCGTCCGCCAGGGCGACACGCAAGACTCCGTCGTACATAGCTATCTCCGGATGGGTGGCAACCGGTCCACGCCGGTTGCACTGGGCGATTGCGTCACCACAAATCCGAAATTCTGGCTATGTTCCGCCACCCCTTGAATCGTAATTCTGCTAGTTCAGGGAACTTGCTTGAGGCGGGCATGGACACGGCCAGTTCGGGAAATGCGTGACCTGCCAATTGAACGGCGCCATGCCGCGATGCTTGACCTGGGTTTGCGCAGCATTGCGGCGCTTGTTCCGCGGCGAGCGCGACCAGCTATTTGCCTGATGTCAATGCGCGGCGGAAGACGCATTCATGCAGTGGCGGCAGGAGCGCGGCGAGAGAAAGTGGATTCGCGGTGACATCGCCGCGTGCGCGCAGCGCGCCGGCTCCGGCAGCGCGAACTTTCACGCATCGGGGCGCGGACCGCTGTCCTAGAATGAAGCTGACACGCGCCCCGCGGCGCGTGCACCGCGTTGGGGAACGCCATGCCCGTCTACCAATACCGCTGCGAGAAGTGCGGCCATATGTTCGAGAAAACCGAGCATCTCGCAGAACACGCCTCTGCCCATCCGAACTGCCCGAACTGCGGCAGCCAGTCCGTCCAGCACGCACCGGCCCCGTTCGTGGCAGTGACCCAGCGCAAGAGCTGAGTCCGCCGAGTCCGAACAACTACCTCCCAGGAGGGTTTGCGGCCCGCCGCCCCGTAGTGCGGCGGGCGCGCGGATGTGCCGCCGGCTGACGGCCGCGGCATGTCTTTTCCAGGCGTGGTGCATGGGCACCACGCGCGTTAGCGCTGCGCGCAAGCGGCGATCTCAACCTTGACGGAGGATGCCATGGCAACGAGACCGTTCACCGAATTTCCCGCCGACGAGCAGCAACAGGTCCTGCAGGTATGCAGGCATGTCGGGCTGGCGGCCGAGATGTTCGAGATTCTCGAGGAAAGCCGCGAGGCCGGGGTGCGGCGCGTCAGCGTGCGCCGGGTGGGCACGGACAAGACCAGTGTCTATGAGGCCGGCCCCGATTCGGTCTGGGTCGAGGAATTCGAGAGTGACCTGGAGTGCGGCCTGTTCGGCCAGGTGACGGCCTAGCCCTGGTGACAGAAGCGCGCCGCAGGCCCTGGCGGCGCGGCTCAGTGCCGTCCGCGTTCGCCGGTGCGCGACACGACTGACGCGCCGGCGATCAGTTCCTTGAGCAATGCCAGCGACGCCGCACCGCAGGTGCGGTACGGGTCCAGTTCGGCCCGCGCCGAGAACTTGAGCAGGGTGGCGGTGTTGATGCGCGCCGCATTGACCTGGCCCATCGCCCAGCCGGCAAAGTCGCGCGTGCAGGTTTCCTCGAAATGCAGCAGGGTCACGTCGTGGTGGCGCGGGTCGCGTGCGATCGCCTGGAACAGTTGTGACACGTCCTGGCGGTCGCCTTCCAGCGCCTGCAGGAAGATGCCGTTGCCGTGGCACAGCACCCCGGTGATGCCGTGGCGCGGATTGCGTTCCAGGCTGGCGGCCAGGATGGCGTCGAGCAGGGCGGCGTCGATGGCCTGGCGGGCGCGGCTGGCATAGAGCAGGCGGACTAGCATGGTCGTGGCGCTCGGTTGTGGCGGCTGGTGGGTGGCGGGGCGTGCCGCCTAGCCGCGGTTGTGGTTCAGCAGCGTGAGAAACTCGCGGCGCAGGCTGTCGTCCTTCAGGAACGAGCCGCGCATCACGCTGTTGGTCATCTTGGCATCGGTGTCGCGCACGCCGCGCCAGTGCATGCAGAAGTGCTCGGCCTCCATCACGATGGCCAGGCCGTCGGGATTCATCTTTTCCTGCAGCAGGTCGGCGACCTGTGCCACCGCCTCTTCCTGGATCTGCGGCCGGCACATGATCCATTCGGCCAGCCGCGCGTACTTGGACAGGCCGATCAGGTTGGAATGCTGGTTCGGCATCACCCCTACCCACAGCTTGCCGATGATCGGGCACAGGTGATGCGAGCAGGCACTGCGCACGCGCAGCGGGCCGACGATCATCAGTTCGTTGAGCTGGCCGACGTTGGGGAACTCGGTCACCGGCGGGGCCTTGGCGTAGCGGCCGGCGAAGATCTCTTTCAGGTACATCTTGGCGACGCGGCGCGCGGTTTCCTGGGTGTTGTGGTCGTTGTCGACGTCGATCACCAGCGCGCGCAGCACGTCTTCCAGGCGCGTCTGCACTTCCGCCTGCAGCTGCTCCATCTCGCCCGGCTCGATGTAGTGCGCAATATTGTCGTTGGCGTGGAAGCGCTCCTGGGCGGCCTCCAGCCGTGCGCGGATGCGGGCCGAGACGCTGTGGGTGTGGGGGTGGCCGGCATCGTCGCCGGCGTTGCTGTCCTTCGCGCGGTGCGCCGCGTCCTTGCTGGTCATGGTTATGCGTGGTGGGATGGATGACTGCGCAGCGGGTGTGCCGGATTCACTATATGGCAGATGCCGTGGCCTCACAACCCGCGCGGGGCATGGCAGGATGCGGTGCGGTGGGCCGATTACGCCACAAGCCGGCATTGCTCCGTGAATAGTTCATGACATCGCTAAAGCCCGCGCCGCACAACGCCGACAAGCGCACATAATGTCTGCACAACGCTAGGCAGCCCGCCATAAAGCCGCCGGCACCCGGCCGCTGCAGCGCGCGGCCAGACTCTTTGTCGGGAAAAACGTAATCATGCCGATTGCCTTTCCGTGCAGCAGCCTCATGCTGCTCCATGTGGTCACAGTGCCGCTGCCGGCCACGCCGGTGGAAACGGGCGTGGCGGAACACCACGCCAGTGCCGTGCGCCATGGCGCGACCGGCCTGCGCCGGCCCCTGCTGCAGGCCGCCAGCACCCCCGCGGCCAACGACGCCGCCACCAGCTGAGTCAGCGGCTTAAGAACCCGTTTCAGAATGAAAAAGGGGCCCGGCAGCAGCCTTCCCTTTGGGTTCAAGCCAGGCGCGGCGCATGCGTTGTTACGGGCCTTGACCTTGGAATGACCAAGGCCGGCGGCCCGCGCCTAGCCTGCGCCGCGCCTGGCTTGAACGCGTCCCCATTTTCATTCTGAAACGGGTTCTAAAGCAGCAAAAGCGCCAATGCTGGCAGCATCGCTGCCGGCATGATCACGGCCCCCACGCGCAGGAACTGGCCGGCGCTGACCATATGCCCTTCGCGCCGCAGCGCCGTGAGCCACAGCAACGTGGCCAGCGAGCCGGTGACGGACAGGTTGGGGCCAAGGTCAATGCCGATCAGCACTGCACCGGTCACGGCGTGCGAGGCATGTCCGCCCGCCAGCGCCGAGGCGGCGATCAGGCCTGCCGGCAGGTTGTTGGCGATATTGCCCGCCAGTGCCACCACCGCGCCCACGCCCAGCAGGGCCAGCGCGCCGCCGTCGCGCGACGCCGCTGCGACGGCATCGGCCAGGTGGCCGATCACCACGGTCTGCTCCAGCGCCGCCACCAGCACGAACAGCCCAGCCACCATCGGCAACACCCCCCATGAAACCTCGCGCAGCGCCGGGACCAGCAGCTCGCGCCGGGTGGCGCAGACCAGCAGCAGCGTGGCCACGCCCGCCGCGCAGGTCGGCCAGCCCAGGTCGTTGCCGCGCAGCGAGGCCACCAGCAGGATCAGGCCGGTCAGCACGATACCCAGCGCGGTCAGCCGGGCCTGCGGCGACAGCGGCGGCACCGGCACGTCATGTTCGATGGGCTCGGCCAGCGCCGCGCGCTGCGTCCACCACAGCGCCGCCAGCGTGGCCAGCACCGCGGCCAGCGACGGCAGCGCGAAGCTCGCCAGCCAGCCCGCCAGCGGCGGCATGCGTGTGCCGAAGATGACCAGGTTGGCCGGGTTGGAGATCGGCAGCACGAAGCTGGCGGCATTGGCGATGAAGGCGCACGCGTACAGGTAGGGCAGCGGATGCCGGACCCGCGCGGCGCGCGTGGCGGCCAGCACTGCGGGCGTCAGCACCACGGCGGTGGCGTCGTTGGACATGAATGCCGTCACCAGTGTGCCGAAGCCGTACACGAGCAGAAACAGCCGCAGCGCCGAGCCGCGCGCCCGGCGCACGGCGAGCGCGGCGACGTGGTCGAACAGCCCGGTCTTGCGGGCCAGCTCGGAGATCAGCATCATGCCCGCGAGAAACAGGTACACGTCGTAGCCGCGCAGCACCGCCGCCAGCGCGTCGGGCAGCGCCATCAGGCCGGTGACGCACAGCAGCAGGGCGCCGGCGGTGGCCCAGAAGGCTTCGGGCAGGCGGAACGGGCGGAACAGGACGCCGGCCGTGGTCAGCGCGGCGACCGACCAGATCAGCAGAGGGGCGTGGCTGGACATCGGGATCGGGACAGTGGAAAGCCCGAAGTCTACAGGCTGGCGTCTGCGGGGACGGCCGGCGTGGCAGCGCCGGGCGCCGACAGTCCAATCGCCTCGCTGGTGACGGGCGTCGGTGCGGAGCCAGCCGGTGCCGCGGCCGCGGGCCCGCCGAGCCTGCTGGCGACCGGATCGACCGCCGGCGCCGCCGCGGGTGCCGGTGGCGGGAAGCCAATGGCAGCGATGCCGTGGCTGCCATCGGCATACTCGGCGTACATCCAGTCGTCGCTCACGCGGACCACGCCGGCGGGCGCTTCGGCTGCAGGCACAGGCACGCCCGCAAGGCGGCCCTCCATATAGGCGGCCCACACCGGCAGCGCGGTGGTGGCGCCGAATTCATGCTCGCCCAGGCTGCGGTTGTCGTCGTAGCCCATCCACGCCACCGTGACGACGCCGCCGGCGTAGCCCGCGAACCAGCCGTCGACCGAATCGTTGGTGGTGCCGGTCTTGCCGGCCACGTCGTCGCGGCGCAGGTAGCGGCGCACGCCGGCGCCGGTGCCGTCGTCGACCACGCTGCGCAGCAGGCTGTCCATGACGAAGGCGTTGCGGGCGCTGATCACGCGCGGCGGGGCCGGGCTGTCCGTGGCGTTGCCCGGCTCGGCAGAGAACAGCACCTTGCCTTCGCTGTCGGTGATGCGCGCGATCAGGTAGGGCTCGGTGCGGTGGCCGCCGTTGGCAAAGACGCCGTAGGCCGCGGCCAGGCGCAGCGGCGAAGTGGTGCCGGTGCCCAGTGCCAGCGGCAGGTAGCGCGGCAGCCGTCTGGGCGCGAAGCCGAAGCGGCTGGCGAACTCCACCGCGTACGGGATGCCGATCGCCTGCAGCGTGCGGATCGCCGGCAGGTTGCGCGATTCGGCCAGCGCCTGGCGCACGGTGATGGGGCCGACAAAGCGCCCGTCGTCATTGGTCGGCTGCCAGCGCGAACCATTGGGCAGCGGCGCGTCATTGATCAGCGTGCGGGGCGACACGCCGCGCTCCAGCGCCGCCGCATAGACGAAGGGCTTGAAGGTCGAGCCCGGCTGGCGCTGCGCCTGGGTGGCATGGTTGAAGCGGCTGGTGGCAAAGTCGGCGCCGCCCACCATCGCCTCGATCGCGCCGGTGGCGCTGTCCAGCGATACCAGCGCGGCCTGCGGACCCTGCGACAGGTCCTTGACGAACTTGCGGTGGCGCCGCGCGTAGCCTTCCAGCCCACCGTGCACCGCATCGTAAGCCAGCGTCTGTCGCACCGACGACACCGTGGTGTAGACGTTCAGGCCGCGCGTGTAGGCCTCGTCGCCAAAGCGCTCGCGCGCCAGCTGGCGCGCGAGTTCGGCCACGTACTCGGCATGCCCGGCAAAGCTGCCGGGGCTGTTGTCGGAGATCGCCAGGCGCGCGGCGCGGGCCTCGCGGTAGTCGTCCTGGCTGATCATGCCCAGCGCCAGCATGCGGCCCAGCACATATTCCTGGCGCCGCTTGGCGCGCGGGAAGTTGACCACCGGGTTGATGGAGGAGGGGGCCTTGGGCAGCCCCGCCAGCATGGCCGTCTCGGCCAGCGACAATGACGCCAGCGGCTTGCCGAAGTACGCATGCGCGGCGCTGCCGAAGCCGTAGGCATGCTCGCCCAGGTAGACCTGGTTCATGTACAGCTCAAGGATGCGGTCCTTGGGCAGGGTCTGGTCGATGCGCCAGGCCAGCAGCATTTCATACCACTTGCGCGCCAGCGTCTTTTCGCGCGACAGGTAGAAATTGCGCGCCACCTGCATGGTGATGGTGGAGGCGCCCTGCGCATAGCCCTGGCCCAGGTTGGCCAGCGCGGCGCGCAGCACGCCGGGGAAGTCGACACCCTCGTGCTGGTAGAACTGGTCGTCCTCGGCTGCCAGCAGCGCCTGGACCATGCGCGACGGCATCTGCCCGAAGGGGATGAACTCGCGGTGCTCGCTGCCGAACTCGCCGATCTGCACGTTGTCGCTGGTGTAGATCCGCAGGGGCACGTCGGGCCGGTAGTCGCGCAGGGCGTCGACTGGGGGAAGCTGCCGCAGGCTTACCACCGCGGCAAAGCCGGCAAGCAAGGCACCGGCTGCAGCCAGCGCCAGTACGGCGCCGCCTGCCTTGACTGCGATTTTTTTCATGCGCGCATTTTACCCGCTGGCTGACTGGTGCTAGCGCCTGGCCGCCAGCGGCAACGGATTGCCGAGCTCGTCATGGTCGACGGGCGGCGTGCCGGCGGCGGCCGGCGGGGCGGGCCGGGCGGGCTGTGCCGTAGCCACGCGCAGCCTGGCCTGGCTGTGATGCCGGGCAAATTCGCACAGCGCCAGCCAGGTCTCCTCGCGTTCGATGATAGTGAAGTGATCCGTGGCTGGCACGGTCTGCAGCGCCACCGGGCCCGGCCAGGCGGCCATGAGCCGTTCAGAGCATTCATGGGGCACGACTTCATCGGTCTCGGCCAGCAGCACCTTGGTGCTCTGCACGACCTTCTTGCAGTGCGAGATCGAATCGAAATGGTGGCGCATCAGCTGGCGCAGCGGCACCAGCGGGAAGCGCTTGCGCACCAGTTCAAGCAGTGAGTCGTAGGGCGTGATCAGCTGCAGGCTCTCGAAGTCCTGCAGGTCCGCCAGCTGGATCGCGACGCCGGTGCCCAGGCTGCGCCCCACCACATGCACACGGGTGTCGGGGAAGACACGCCGCGCATGCAGCAGGAACTGGCTGGCGTCGGCCACTGCGGCGCCCTCGGACGGGAGGCCGTCGGAGTGTCCCAGGCCGCGGTAGTCGTAGGTGGCGAAGGCCATGCCGGCGGGCAGCCAGCGTGCGTACTGCAGCGTTTCGAGCACATCCTCGCCACGCCCGGGCAGGTAGAACAGCAGGTCGCGCACGTTGTCGCCGGGGGTATGGTAGATGTAGCCGCGCACCACGCCGCCGGGGATCAGGTGCGAGTAGCCAATGATGCCGTCGGGCAGGTCGCGCGGCGGACGCCGGCGCGCATCGAACAGCAGCCGCTCCTGGTTGAGCGTCAGGTAGGTCCAGTAGCATGCGAAGCCGCTGGCAGTCATCAGCGCGGCTGCCAGCGTACGGCGGGTGATCAATGGCATGGCTAGTCTTCAGTGTCGCTGCCAGGCGAGGCGCACCAGCGCCGGCCTTGCCGCCCAGCCGCGCAGCCTACCTCATTTTTGTCTGGCGCAAGCGCGCAGCGCAAGCCGGCCGGCGCAGTTCTTGTACGATATACCTCATTCACGCGCGCGCGCCCCCTCCCGAGACGACGCGCATACGGAGCAAACAGGCATGAGCGAGCAGAAACACGAGCAATACCGCGCCGAAGAGGCGCAGGCGATGGAACGCGTGGTCGCGGCGACGCGGCAGGTGCAGGTGGCCTTCACCGCCTTGCAGACCCACTATCCGCCGCAGGGCAGCGGCAAGCCATCCAAGCTTGCGCTGCAGACGTTCGATGCGGCGCTGCAGGCGCTGGAAGATGCCCAGGCCACCTTCGACGAGATCCTGAACGACCTGCTCGACGAAAAACGCTGACCCCGGCCCGGCATGGCGCGGGGGCAATACATGGCCGGGAGCCTGTGATAAGGTTGCCGGAATACAGCCGCCCGGCCTGCCGCCGCACCTGAACTGCACGGCACGCGCCACGGGACGGCAGGGCAGCGGCCGCGACGCGCGCCGCCTGATACAGGAGACCCGCCGTCATGCACCGTGCCGCCCATCCCGCTGCGCCTTCCGATGTTGCCCCCCAGGCTGCCCATGTCGACCCGACCGATGCCGACCGCGCCGGCCTGATCGCCCGCGCGCATGCGCGCTCGGCCGGCTTCGGGCTGGATGCGCGCCATGCGCCCGGCTTCGATGCCGTCAGCCCGCGCGCGCTGGGTGAGCTGGTGGACGCCAGCTGCGACCTGTACCGCCATGCCTTGCCGGTGATGGAGACCCTACACGCGCAGATCGCCAATACCGACAGCATGGTGCTGCTGACCGACAGCAGCGGCGTGATCCTGCACAGCCTGGGCGACGGCGACTTCGTTGCGCGGGCGCGGCGCGTCGCGCTGGCGCCGGGGGTGTCGTGGTCGGAGCCGAGCAAGGGCACCAACGCCATCGGCACCGCACTGGCCGAGGCCCGCCCCACCCTGATCCACGCCAGCGAGCATTTCCTCGAGTCCAACCACCAGCTGACCTGCTCATGCGCGCCGATCGCCAGCCCGACCGGTGCCATCCTGGGCACGCTCGATGTCAGCGGCGATCATCGCGGCTTCCACCGGCACACCATGGCGCTGGTGCGGATGTCGGCGCAGATGATCGAGAACCACCTGTTTGCCAACCACTTCCCGGACGCGCTGCTGGTGCGCTTCCATGCGCGGCCCGAGTTCGTCGGCACGCTGTTCGAGGGCATGGCGGCGTTCTCGCCCGACGGTGCTTTCCTGGCTGCCAACCGCAGCGGCCTGTTCCAGCTGGGGCTGGCCCCGCACGCGCTGGCGGCAGCCGGCTTTGCCGGGCTGTTCGGCCAGCCGGTGCGCGCGGCGATGCAGGCGCGCAGCGGCGCGGCGGGATCACTGCAGACGCTGACGCTGCCCAGCCGGGTACAGGTGTTTGCCCGCATCGAATACCTGGCCACGCCCATCGCGGTGCGCCAGCCCAGCGCCGAAGATCCGCTGCCGCCGGCACTTGCCGCGCTCGATACCGGCGACGCCGCCGTGGCCGCAGTGCTGCGCCGCGTGCGCAAGGTCAGCGGGCGCGATATCACCATCCTGGTCCAGGGCCGCACCGGCACCGGCAAGGAGTGGCTGGCGCGTGCCATCCACGCCGCCTCGCCGCGCGCCGGCGGGCCTTTCGTCGCGGTCAACTGCGCGGCCATCCCCGAATCGCTGATCGAGGCCGAACTGTTCGGCTACGAAGAAGGCGCCTTCACTGGCGCGCGCCGCCGCGGCAGCGAGGGCAAGGTCGTGCAGGCGCACGGCGGCACGCTGTTCCTGGATGAGATCGGCGACATGCCGCTGGCACAGCAGGTGCGGCTGATGCGTGTGCTGCAGGAGCGTGCGGTTACCCCGCTGGGCAGCGCCCGCGCGCTGCCGGTCGATGTGCGCGTGGTCTGCGCCACCCACCGCGACCTGCGCGCGATGATTGCCGATGGCGCCTTCCGCGAAGACCTGTACTACCGCATCAATGCGCTGGCCGTGACCCTGCCGTCGCTATGCGAGCGCAGCGACCTGCCGCTTCTGGTCGATCGCATCCTGCAGCGGCAGGGCGAAGACGCCGGCTTGCCGTCCCCGGTGCATGTCGACGCGCAGGTGCTGGCGCTGCTGCGCCGGCACCCGTGGCCGGGCAATATCCGGCAGCTTGCCAACGTGCTGCGCACGGCGGCGATCCTGGCGGAAGGGGAGGCGGAGATCGGGGTGGAACACCTGCCGGAAGGGTTTGAGCAGGAGTGTGGCGATGAGGTGGAGCGCTGTGATGCAGCGGCTTCTGCGCAGCCGCCGGCGTCCTCAAAGGCCAGCCGGATGCGCGACTGGGAAGCTGGCCTGATCCGGCAGGCGCTCGCCAGGCACGGCGGCAATGTCAGCCACGTGGCGCGTGAGCTGGGGGTGTCGCGCAATACGATCTATCGGAGGTTGAGGGAGGGGTTGGAAGGCGAGCCGGAATCGGAGCGCTGAGGCAGTCCCGCCGACCGCTTGTTTGCTCCCTCTCCCGCAAGCGGGAGAGGGAGCACTCCGTCGGCAAGCAACTACCGACATCAGCAAGCAATCACCCTCACAACCCCGGCTGCGCCGCCAGCCACGCAGCCTCTTCATCGCTGAACAACTCCGACCGGGTCAGGAACCGCTTCCCCGTCCGTCCCTCCAGCGAGAACATCCCGCCTGCCCCTGGCACCACATCGATCACCAGCCGCGTGTGCTGCCAGTACTCGAACTGCGCCCGCGTCATATAGAACTGCGCGCCGCCGATCTCGCCCAGGCAGACATCGGCCTGCCCCACCAGTAGTTCGCCGGCGGGGTAGCACATCGGCGCGCTGCCGTCGCAGCAGCCGCCGGACTGGTGGAACATCAGCGGGCCATGCCGCGCGGCCAGCTCCGCGATCAGCGTGAGCGCGGCCGGGGTTGCCACCACGCGTGCGACCGGCGCGGTGGCGGGAGCGGACGTCGAGCCCGCCATGGTCAGAAGAACCCGAGCGCGTTGGGGCTGTAGCTCACCAGCAGGTTCTTGGTCTGCTGGTAGTGGTCGAGCATCATGCGATGGTTCTCGCGGCCGATGCCGGACTGCTTGTAGCCCCCGAATGCGGCATGCGCGGGGTAGGCGTGGTAGCAGTTGGTCCACACGCGCCCCGCCTGGATGCCGCGGCCCATGCGGAATGCGCGCGCGCCGTCACGTGTCCAGACACCCGCACCGAGCCCGTAGAGCGTGTCGTTGGCGATGGCCAGCGCCTCTTCCTCGTCCTTGAAGGTGGTCACCGACACCACCGGCCCGAAGATCTCTTCCTGGAAGATCCGCATCTTGTTGTGGCCGGCAAACACCGTTGGCTTGACGTAGTAGCCGCCCGCGAGGTCGCCGTCCAGCACGTTGCGCTCGCCGCCGGTGAGGCACTGCGCGCCTTCCTTGCGGCCCAGGTCGATGTACGACAGGATCTTCTCCAGTTGTTCGGCGGACGCCTGCGCGCCGATCATGGTGCCGGTGTCGAGCGGATGGCCCTGGCGGATCGCGGCCACGCGCTTAAGCGCGCGCTCCATGAAGCGGTCGTAGATCGATTCCTGGATCAGCGCGCGCGACGGGCAGGTGCAGACCTCGCCCTGGTTCAGCGCGAACATGGCAAAGCCTTCCAGCGCCTTGTCGAAGAAGGCGTCGTCGGCGGCTAGCACGTCCTCGAAGAAGATGTTGGGCGACTTGCCGCCCAGCTCCAGCGTCACCGGGATCAGGTTCTGCGACGCGTACTGCATGATCAGCCGGCCGGTGGTGGTCTCGCCGGTGAACGCCACCTTGCTGATGCGCGGGCTTGATGCCAGCGGCTTGCCGGCTTCCAGCCCGAAGCCGTTGATCACATTGATCACGCCCGGCGGCAGCAGGTCGCCGATCACTTCCATCAGCACCAGGATCGAGGCCGGCGTCTGTTCCGCCGGCTTGAGCACCACGCAGTTGCCGGCGGCCAGCGCCGGGGCCAGCTTCCAGGTGGCCATCAGCAGCGGGAAGTTCCACGGGATGATCTGGCCGACCACGCCCAGCGGCTCATGGAAATGGTAGGCAATGGTGTCGGCGTCGATCTCGGAGATGCCGCCTTCCTGCGCACGG
Organism: Cupriavidus sp. FW305-F7; assembly: GCF_058782875.1. Lineage (NCBI taxonomy): Bacteria > Pseudomonadati > Pseudomonadota > Betaproteobacteria > Burkholderiales > Burkholderiaceae > Cupriavidus > Cupriavidus sp. FW305-F7. The sequence goes on from NZ_JBYSYC010000027.1 coordinate 47,541, forward strand.
ATGCAGCCGGCAAAGTAGCGGAAGTGGTCGACCGCCAGCGGCAGGTCGGCGGCGGTGGTTTCGCGCACCGGCTTGCCGTTGTCGATGCTCTCGGCCACTGCCAGCAGCTTCAGGTTGGCCTCGATGCGGTCGGCGATGCGGTTCAGGATATTGGCGCGCTCGGTGGTGGAGGTGTGAGCCCACGCGGCCTTGGCGGCATGCGCGGCGTCCAGCGCTGCGTCGACATCCTGCTGGCCGGAGCGCGGCACGCGCGTGAACGGCTTGCCGGTGATCGGGGTGATCGATTCGAAGTACTCGCCGCCGGCGGGCGGCACCCAGGCGCCGCCGATGTAGTTCTCGTACTGCTGCTTGTAGGGGTTGTTGACGCCCAGCTGGGCGATTTCCGCCATGTTCATGTCTCGCTCCGTTCAGTGATTTCTGTGGTGTCGTCACGGCATTCCGGCCATGCGCACAACAGGCAGATCGCAAGAGCTGTGCCGGGGCGGGAATCGAACGAAAGAACGGGGAAAAGCGGGGGGCGCGTGCGCGTGGCACGGGTGGGATATGTCACACGCCGGCACGGCTGTGCCAGCGCGTGACACCGGGTGTTCCAGAATGGAACACCCGGGGCAGGGCTTCAGTGCCCGGGGCCTGCGGCGCGCAGCGCCTTGACCGCGGCGGGCGTCACGTCGGCCGGCTGGCCGCCCCAGGTGGCGCGCAGGTAGTTGGCCAGCAGCGCCAGCTCGTCGTCGCTCATGCGCGCGGCAAAGCCCGGCATGTCCTGCATGGCCTCCGCGCCGGGGAAGCGCTGCGCCTCGATGCCGTCGAGCATCGACACGATCAGGTTGCGCGCATCGGTGTTGCGCACGGTCGAGTTGCCGGCCATCGATACCGCCACGTGCGGCTTGCCTTCGCCCTCGCGGCCGTGGCAGCCGGCGCAGACCGCCACATAGTGGCGGCGGCCCGGTGCCAGTTGCGCGGCATCGGCGTTGACGGGCTTGACTGGCTGCGGTGCGGGCGGCTTGTCCCCGAGCAGGTAGGTCGTCATCGCCGCCAGGTCGCCCTTGTTCAGGTACTGGCTGCTCAGATAGATCGCCGCCAGAATCATTCATATCCCGGCGGCCGGCCGTCCAAAGATCGGCCGGATAGGTGAAGGCGTTTAGCCCTGCGGCTGGCGCCGGCTGTCGGGCACGAAATGCCGGAGCGAACCGTCGCCATAGGCGCGCTGCACTTCGGATATCACCACGTGATAGCCGTCATACCACTTGCGGTACTGGCGCTTGGCGTCCAGGTGCCGCGGGTGGGTGGCGAAGGCCTGCAGGGAGTCCTTGTCGCGCCAGTAGTAGCTGGCGTTGGACAACTGGCCATCTGGCGAGCGCCAGGACTCGGCACCGACAAAGCCGGGTATGCCGGCGGCGATCTCGTCGATCAGGGCGCTAAGGCGGTGGAACTCGTCATCGGCCTGGCCGGGCCGGTAAATAAAGGCTGCGATATACATCAAGGGCTCTGCGTGAGAAACGGTTTCAGGCCGGGCGCGAGGTCAGCGCCAGCCGCAGCGCCAGCAGCACCAGCACGGCCGCAAGGCCGCGCGACTGCAGTGTCGCGGCCTTGGGGTGGCGTGACAGGAAGCGGCGCACGGTACCGCCAGCCGCGCCGAGCAACGCGTGAAACACGGTGGCGATCACTGTCAGGACCAGGCCAAGCATGAGCAGCTGCTGGGCTACGCCGCCCTTGCCGGGATCGACGAACTGCGGCAGGAAGACCATGAAGAACAGCAGCGCCTTGGGATTGAGCAGGCTGTTCAGCATGGCGCGCACAAACACCGAGCGCAAGGACGCTTGCGTCACCACTGCCTCCTTCAGCGCAAGCGGCTGCCGGAGCGCCTTGACCGCCATCCACAGCAGATAGGCCGCGCCGGCATAGCGGATCAGGTCGAACGCCGGCGCCCACGCCATTACCAGGGCGGTGATGCCGGTGGCGGTCAGGACCGTGAGGACCAGGTCGGCCACGGCAATCCCCAGTGCCGTCGCAACGCCGCCCCGAGGGCCATAGGTGATGCCATGTGCCATCACGAATGCCATGTTCGGGCCGGGTGACAGGAGCAGCAGCATCACTGCCGCGGCGAAGATCGACAGGGTGGTCAGGGCAATCATGTGCAGGAAATGGTTAGCGTTGACTAGGCATGCAGGCTATTCTTCTGGCCTGATACACGCAAAGCATTGTTCTAGATACAAAGCATGGCCCACGTGCGCTACAAAACCATTGTTGACGAGATTTCCGCGCGCATTCATTGCGGCGAGCTGCCTCCGGGCACGCAACTGCCGACGGTGCGTGCGCTGATGAAGCAGTACGGCGTGGCGCTGGCGACCGCGGCACGCGTCTATGTCGAGCTGGAGGCCGTCGGGCTGGTGGTCGGCGAGACCGGCAGGGGCACGTTCGTGCGCGATACCTCGCTGCCGCGCGGCCTGGGGCTGGAACAGCATCCGGTGCGCGCCGGCGCGGTGGACCTGACCTTCAACTATCCGTCGCTGCCCGGGCAGGTTGAACTGTTGCGCGATGGCTTGCGCAGCATCGCGGCCTCGGGCGATCTCGACGCGCTGCTGCACTCCGCGCCGCAGGGCGGGCGCCCGCACGAACGGCAGGCCGTCGCCAGGCACCTGCGCAACCGCGGCATCCGGGTGCCGGGCAGCCAGGTGCTGATCGTCAATGGCGCGCAGCAGGGCCTGGCGGTGACGGTGATGGGACTGCTCAATCCCGGCGACGTCTTGGCGGTTGACGCGCTGACGTATCCGGGCATGAAGGCGCTGGCGCAGCTGTACCGGCTCGACCTGGAGCCATTGCCGGCGACCGCCGCGGGCCTGGACCTGGATCGGCTTGCCGCGCTCTGCAAGCGGCGTCCGGTGCGGGCGGTCTACACCATGCCGACCATGCACAATCCGCTGGGCTATGTCATGAGCGAGGCGGACCGTGGCCGTCTTGCGGCCCTGGCGCAACGGCATGATCTGCTGATCATTGAAGACGGTGCCTATGCCTTCCTTGCCGAACCGGCGCCGAAGCCGGTGTTCACCTTCGCGCCAGAGCGGACCGTCTACGTCTCGGGCTTGTCGAAAAGCGTGGCATCGGGCCTGAGGATGGGGTTCGTCGCGGCGCCCGGGCCGCTGGTGCCGGCCCTGGAACGCGCCATTCGCGTGTCAACCTGGAACACGCCGTCGCTGACCGTGGCGTTAGGCTGCCTCTGGATCGAAGCCGGCACCGTCGATGACCTGGAGGAGCGCAAGCGCAAGGACGCCCGGCGCAGGCAGAGCCTGGCGCGGCGCATCCTGCGCGGCTGCCGCGTCACGGCGCACCCGTCTTCATACTACCTGTGGCTTGAACTCGAGGAGGACCTGCGCGCCGACCAGGTCGCGGCTGCCCTGGAGCAAGAGGGTGTGCTGGTGACGACGGCCGAGCCGTTCGCGGTCGGAGCGAGCGTGCCGCATGCGCTGCGGCTGGCGCTCGGGTCGATCTCGATGGATGCGCTGGAGCAGGCGTTGCGCAAGGTTCGGCGGGCGGTGGCAGCCTGAAGCGGCGGCAAAGGCTGCCGCGTCAGCGGAACACCAGCGTCCTGCCGCCGTTGCGCAGGACCCGATGTTCCGCATGCCATTTCACCGCCCGCGCCAGCGCCACGCATTCCACATCGCGTCCGATGGCGGTCAGCTGCGCGGCATCCATGGCATGGTCCACGCGTGCGACTTCCTGTTCGATGATGGGGCCTTCGTCGAGGTCGCCGGTCACGTAGTGCGCTGTGGCGCCGATCAGCTTGACGCCGCGCTCGTAGGCCTGCGCGTAGGGGCGCGCGCCCTTGAAGCTGGGCAGGAAGGAATGATGGATGTTGATGGCGCGGCCCTCCAGGCGGCGGCACAGATCCTCGGACAAGACCTGCATGTAGCGGGCCAGGACGACCAGGTCGATACTGTAGTCGCAGACCAGGTCCCACAGTCTCGCTTCCTGCGCGGCCTTGCCTTGCGGCGTGGCATTGAGCAGGGGCAGGTGATGGAACGGGATGTCGTAGCTCGCCGCAAGCTGGTAGAAGTCCTTGTGGTTGGAGACGATCGCCGGAATCTCGATGGGCAACTGGCCGGTGCGGTAGCGGAACAGCAGGTCGTTCAGGCAGTGGCCGATCTTTGACACCATCAGCATCACGCGCGGCTTGCGCGCGGCGTCGTGGAGGGACCAGTCCATTTCATGCGCGGCCGCCACGCCCGCCAGCGTGCTGCGCAGGGCAGCGAGCGCATCGCCGCCATCCTGGCCTTCTGGCAGCGGCCGCTGGAAGTGCACGCGCATGAAAAACCGCGCGCTGTCGCGATCGCCGAACTGCGCGGAATCTACGATATTGGCGCCGGCTTCCACCAGCAGCGCCGAGACGGCATGGACAATGCCTGGACGGTCGGGGCACGACAGCGTCAGGATGTAGCTGGCGCTTTCGGTCTGGATCACTGGCATGGGCACTCCGGTATCCGCTTGCATCGATGTTCAGGCCTTGGTCCGTTCGCTGGCCGGATCGTACGGCGCGCGCAGATGGATGCGCGCGGGCAGCAGTTGCCCGGCCAGGTCCACGTGATACTTGCCGCCCTCGATCCATGCCGCGTCGGCCGGACCATCGGCGCGTGCCAGAAGCCCCATGCCCACCGGACAGCCAAGGGTGTGGCCGAACGCGGCCGACGTCACGAAGCCGGCCGGGCGCACGGTGCCGTCCTGGGCGGTGCGCAGGATGGCCTCCCCGCCCCAGAGCATGGCCTCGCTGGCGCCGTCCAGCGTGACCACGGCAACGCGGCGCCGCACCTGCGCGGTGCCGCCGGCAGCGCGCAGCTTGAGCAGCGCTTCGCGCCCGCGGAACGGGATGCCCGTGTTCAGCTTGCAGGCAAAAGACAGCCCGGCCTCGAACGGATGAATGTCGGTGGTCAGTTCGCGGCTCCAGGCGCGGTAGCCCTTTTCGATGCGCAGCGATTCGATGGCGTAGTAGCCGGCATTGACCAGTCCGAAGCGTTTCCCGGCCTCGTGCAGGGTGTCATGGACGCCCACGGCGAATTCCACCGGGACATACAGTTCCCAGCCCAGTTCGCCCACATAGGTCAGGCGTGTCGCGCGCACCGTGGCATAGCCGAGATCAATCTCTTTCGAGGTGCCGAACGGGAACGCCTGATTGGAAAAATCGGTGCACGACACGCTCTGCAGCAGCTCGCGCGAGCGCGGGCCCATCACCGCCAGCACGGCGAACTGGCCGGTGACATCGACAATCGCGCAGCGCTTGTCGGCGGGAATCAGGCGCTCGATATAATTGAAGTCGCGCGTGGTCTGCGCCGAGCCGGTCACCAGCAAGTACTGGTCGTGCGCCAGCCGCGTCACGGTCAGGTCGGATTCATAGGTGCCGCGGTCGTTGAGCATGGCGGTGTACACGGTCTGCCCCGGCGGCACGGCCACGTCGTTGCTCATCACGTATTGCAGCACGGCCTCGGCATCGGCACCCTTGACGATGTACTTGGAGAACGAACTCATATCGAACAGCGCCACTGCCTCGCGGCAGGCGCGGTGTTCTGCGCCGCTCCACGGCAGCCAGTTCTGCTGCCCGAACGAGTAGCGGATCTCGGGCGACTGTCCGGCAGGCGCGAAGAAGTTTGGCCGCTCCCAACCCATCTTGCTACCGAAATTGGCGCCGGCAGCGTGCAGGTGGGCATAGAGCGGCGAGCGCCGGAACGGCCGCGCCGTATCCAGTTCCCGGTTGGGCCAGGGCATCGCGTAGTGCAGGCCCAGCGTTTCCTTGACGCGGTCGTGCAGCCAGCTCTCGTTGCCGTTGAAGCCGGCAAAGCGGCGGATATCGACCGGCCACAGGTCCATGGTCGGCTCGCCCGCGACGATCCATTCCGCCAGCGCCATGCCGGCGCCGCCGGCAGACGCAATCCCCATTGAGTTGAAGCCCGCGCCCACGTAGAAATTACGAAGCTCGGGCGCTTCGCCGAGGATGAAGTTGTTGTCCGGCGTGAAGGACTCGGGCCCGTTGTAGAACTGCTTGACCTGCGCCGACTCCAGTGCCGGAACGCGGATCAGCGCGTTCTCCATCAGGATCTCGAACTGGTCCCAGTCATCAGGCAGCAACTGGAACTCGAACGGCTCGGGAATGCCCTGCATGCCCCACGGCTTGGCATTGGGCTCGAAACCGCCCATCACCAGCCCGCCCACTTCTTCCTTGAAGTAGATGAAGCCGTCCGGGTCGCGCATCACCGGCAGGTCAGGGTGCACGCCGGCGATGCGCTCGGTGACGATGTAATAGTGCTCAGCCGAGTGCAGCGGCACGGTCACGCCGCACATCTGGCCGACCTTGCGCGCCCACTGGCCGGCGCAGTTGACGACGATCTCGGCCTCGATGCGGCCTTCGTCGCCGGCCTTGTTGCGCCAGCTCACGCCGGTGGCGCGGCCATCGCGGGTATGGATCGCGGTGATTTTCGTATCCTGCGCGATGACCGCGCCGCGGCTGCGCGCGCCGCGCGCCAGCGCCTGGGTCAGGTCGGTCGGGTTGGCCTTGCCGTCGCCCGGCAGCCAGACCGCCCCAAGCAGGTCGTCGGTGCGCATCACCGGCCACAGTTCGCCGGCCTGCGCGGGCGAGATCACCTCGCAATCCACGCCATAGGCCCGCGCCACTGCCGCGGTGCGGCGCAGTTGCGTCATGCGTTCCGCAGTGCGCGCGACCGACAGCGAGCCGCATTGCTTCCAGCCGGTGCCGAGGCCCGTTTCCGCTTCCAGTTCGCTGTACAGCTGGGTGGAGTAGCGGATCAGTTTCGTCATGCTTTCCTGCGAGCGCAGTTGCCCGACCAGCCCGGCCGCGTGCCAGGTGGTGCCGCAGGACAGCTGTCCCTGTTCCAGCAGGACCACGTCCTTCCAGCCGAGCTTGGTCAGGTGATAGGCGACGCTGCAACCGATGATGCCGCCGCCGATGATGACGACGCGGGAGTGGGATGGGATGACAGGGGACATGGCGGGAAAACCTCGGCAGGAAAGTGGTTGGCGTTGCCTGCCATGTTATGCAAAAAAACGCCAACCAACAACACAAAATGCCACATGCATCGGCGGATCAGCGCGCCAGTTGCAGTGTCAGGATCCCCGCCAGGACCAGCGCGGTTGCAATCAGCCGCCGCCGGTCGAAGGGCTCGCGCAGCAGGAAGTGGCCCAGCAACGCGGCAAAGATCACGCTCGATTCACGCAGCGCCGCCAGCTTGGTCACGGGCGCCATGGTCATCGCCCACAGCATCAGCGCATACGAGCCCACCCGGTTGATGCCGCCGATCCACGCGCGCTTCCATTCCGTGCGCATCAGCGTGACCAGCGCGGTGCCGCGCCGGCTGAAGGCGTAGGTCGGCATGAAGATGTGCGACATCGCCTGCAGCCAGACGATGTAAGTGAAGACCTCGCCGTAGCGCTTGACCGCGGTGCCATCGATTACGGTGCCGCCCGCCAGGCAGGCCCCGGCCAGCAGCGCAAAGCCGAGCAGGTCGGGCGTTTGCCGGCGCCAGCGCACCAGGCTGACCAGCCCGCAGCAGATCAGTGCAATGCCGGCATAGCCGCCAGGCCCCAGCCGTTCGCTGCCGGCCAGCAACAGCAGGATCGCCACCATCATCGGCGCCGAGCCGCGCATCAGCGGATAGGCCTGGCTGAAGTCGCCGCGGTTGTAGGCGGCCACCAGCGACAGCTTGTAGCCGACCTCCAGTGCCACGGTGGCCAGCAGGAAAGGCCAGACCTGGGGCGCGGGCAGCGGCACCAGGAACAGGAAGGGCAGCGCCACCAGCAGGCAGAAGGTGTCAATCAGCGCCATCGACGACAACCGGTCGCCGCCGATCTTGACGATGGCGTTCCACGACGCATGCATCAGCGCGGACAGCATCACGGCGGCAAAGGCGAGGCCGTGAAAGTCTGGGGGGAGGGACATGAAGGAGGGGTCGTTCTTGTGGTCTTCTGATGCGTTCGCAAGTCCGCTGGTTTGCTCCTCTCTCCCGCAAGCGGGAGAGAGGAGCCTGCTGCCGGGTGTTGGAGGAAAACGCCTTAAGCCGCTTCCGCCAGCGGCGCCTGCGCCTTGATCCCCATCTCGCCCAGCACCTCGCCGATTGCCGTCACGACATTGCGCATCTCGTTGTCATCAATTGCACCAATGCACCCGACGCGGAAGGTCTCCATCTGCGTCAGCTTGCCCGGATACAGGATGTAGCCGCGCTCGCGCACCTTGGCATAGAAGGTCTTGAAGTCATAGCGCGCATCGGCCGGCGCATGGAAGGTGACGATGATCGGCGCCTGCACCGCCGCCGGCAGGAAGGCGCGGAAACCGAGTGCGGCCATGCCCTGCACCAGCGCGTCGCAGTTCCTGCGGTAGCGCGCGCCGCGCACCGGCTGGCCGCCTTCTTCCAGGAACTGGTCGAGCGCGGTGCGGAAGGCCGCCACCACGTGCGTGGGCGGCGTGAAGCGCCACTGCGTGGTCTTCTGCATGTAGACGTACTGGTCATACAGGTCCAGCGCCAGCGAGTGGCTGTTGGCCTGGCTGGCTTCCAGCACGTCCTTCTTCACCAGCACGAAGCCCATGCCCGGCACGCCCTCGATGCACTTGCCGGTGGCGGCCACCAGCGCGTCGAACGGCATGGTGCGGGCGTCGATCTCGATCGCGCCGAACGAGCTCATCGCGTCGACGATCAGCCCCTTGCCCAGTCGCTGGCACAGCGCGGCGATGTCCTGCAGCGGGTTGAGCACGCCGGCGCCGGTCTCGCAGTGCACCTGCGCCACGTGGGTAATCGACGGATCGCGCCGGATGGCCTCTTCGATCACCGCGGCGGTGGCGGGCTGGTCTTCGGGGATCGGCAGTTCCACGCTGGCGCGGCCCAGCACCTTGCAGATCTTGAGGATGCGCTGGCAGTAGGCGCCGTTCTGCGGCACCAGCACCTTGCCGTCGCGCGGCACCACGTTGGCAATGGCGGCTTCCACCGAGAAGGTGCCGCTACCCTGCATCGGCACGCACACATGGGTGCCTTCGCCGTAGACGATGCGCACCAGGTCGTCGCACAGGCTGCGCGTGATGGTGTTGAAGGCGGTGTCCCACGAACCCCAGTCGCGCAGCATGGCCTGCTTGGTGGCGAGCGAGGTGGTCAGGGGGCCGGGGGTCAGAAGGATCGGGTCGTTGCCGCGAATCATGGTGAGCTCCTGATTGGGAAGGAGTGGAGATAGGAGAAGGTCAGTCGTTGCCCTGGCGCCAGGCCTGGGTCTTGCAATCGAGCACGCGTTGCAGCAGGTAATAGAGCAGGCAGGCGAAGGCCGAGGTCAGCACCACCAGCGTCGCCATCGCCGCCGCGGGGCCGATGTCGCCGGATTCATCCAGGTTGACGATCTCGACCGAGGCCAGCTTGGTGTCGGCGCCGTACAGGAACACCACTGCCGAGACCGTGGTCATCGCATTGATGAAGAGGTAGCGCGAGATCTCCAGGATGGCGGGCAGGCAGGCCGGCACCGTGACCTTGAAGAAGGTCTTGTAGAACGGCACCTTGAGCGACGCGGACACGGCCTCGAACTCGCTGTCGAGCTGCTTGAGCGCGGTCACGGCGGTCAGGTGGCAGGAGGCGTAATAGTGGACGATGGTCACCAGCACCAGGATCCCCAACGTCTGGTACAGCCCGTGCATCGGGTTGGCCTGCGGCACGAAGAAGAAGATGTAGCCCAGGCCCAGCACCAGCCCCGGCACGCCCATCGGCAGCACCGCCATCAGCCGCACGAAGCTGCGCAGCCAGTCCATGCCGCGGGTCTTCTCCAGCAGGTAGGCGGTGGCGAAGATGAACACCGGCCCGATCACGGCGGCCAGTCCCGCCATGCGCAGGCTGTTCAGGTAGGAATCGACCACGCCGCCCTCGACCAGCCCCACCCGGTAGTGGTTCAGCGACAGCGAGAAGTTGTACGGCCACAGCTTGACGAAGGATGCGTAGATCGCCATGCCCATCACCGCCAGCATCAGCGCCGCCATCAGCCAGCAGAACACCGCCATGATCAGGTCGAAGCGGCGACTGCGGCGCGGCACGTAGGGCACCGAGCGTGCCGACATCAGCGCCATCTGGCGGCGCTGCACGCGCGCATCGACGTAGTAGGTGACGGCCACCGGCACCAGCAGCATCAGCGATACCACCGCGCCCTGCGAGAAGTCCTGCATGCCGATCACCAGCTTGTAGATGTCGGTGGCCAGCATATGGAAATTGCCGCCGATCACCTTGGGGATGCCGAAGTCCGAGATCGCATAGGTGAACACCACCATGGCCGCGCTGACCAGGCCGTAGCGCGCGCCCGGCACGGTGATGGTGAAGAATTTGCGCACGGTCGAGGTGCCCAGCGCATCGGCCGCCTCATACAGCCGCGCGTCGGTCAGCGACAGCGCGGTGATCAGGATCATCAGCGCATGCGGGAAGGTGGCGAACACCAGCGACGCCACGATGCCCAGCGGCCCGTAGATCTGGGTGCTGCCCATCCACGGCTTGAACAGCCCCTGGTTGCCGAACCAGAAGATGAAGGAGATCGCCGCCAGCAGCGATGGCGCCAGCAGCGGGATCAGCGCCAGGTTGCGCAGCAGGCCCTTGCAGGCGATGCGGCTGCGCGTCAGCGCATAGGCAAAGCTGAACGCCAGCGGCACCGTGATGCAGGTGGCCAGGGCAGAGACCCACAGGCTGTTCCACACCGAGCGCAGCAGCGCCGGCGACTCGAAATACGCGCGGAAGTGCGCGATGCCGGCCAGGCTGCCGTCGCGGTTCTGCACGCTCTTGGCCAGGATCATCACGATCGGCGCCAGCACGAAGCATGCAAGCGCCAGCGCGGCCAGCGCCAGCAGCACGTGGGCGAGGCGGTCGGTCCAGTGTGCGCGCACCGCGGTGGCGACCAGGGCCGGCGGCGCGGGCTGCGCGCCAGGGTTGGCAGGCCCGGCCGGCCCGCTGGTGGCGGGGGCGGGGACGGTATCGGTGGCCGGCATGGTGGCAGACGTAGTGGCAGACGTGGTGGCCGGCGCCGCAGTGAGGCTCATGCGCATGCGTGGCGGAAAATGCGGATACGGTCAGCGGGAATGGCCAGGCGCAGCAGGTCGCCGGTGTTCGGGCGCAGCTCGTGCAGGTCATTGAGGGAGAGGTCGGCGTACAGTGCGCCGGACGCTGCGTCAGGCAGGCGCAGCGTCAGCCGCGAGAACGCGCCGAGGAACTCGATCTTGTCGACGGTGGCCTCCAGCACGTTGGGGCCATGCTGTTCGATGCCGCGCACGCAGACGTCTTCGGGGCGGAAGAACACCTGCACGTCCTCGTCGGCGCAACAGCCCTGGGGCGCGGCGCAGCGCATGCGCACGCCGCCCAGGTGCAGCTCGCCGTCGCCGCAGACGCGCGCGCCCAGCATATTGGTCTTGCCGACGAAGTCCGCGGCGAACGGCGTGGCCGGGCGCTGGTAGATCTGCGCCGGCGTGCCTACTTGCTCGATCGCGCCCTGGTTCATCACCACGATGCGGTCGGCCATCGACAATGCCTCTTCCTGGTCGTGCGTGACCAGGATGGTGGTGATGTTCAGCCGCTGCTGCAGCGCGCGGATCTCGCTGCGCAGCCGCACCCGCACGCGGGCATCGAGCGCTGACAGCGGCTCATCCAACAACAGTAGGCCGGGCGAGGTGGCCAGCGCGCGCGCAATTGCCACGCGCTGCTGCTGGCCGCCGGAAAGCTGCGCCGGGTACTGGTTGCCGCGCTCGGGCAGCCCCACCAGCGTCAGCAGCTCATCCACGCGGGCGCGGCGCTGGTCACGCGGCATGCGGCGGTTGACCAGGCCGTAGGCCACGTTGTCCGCCACCGTCAGGTTGGGGAACAGCGCGTAGGACTGGAACACGATGCCGTAGTCGCGCTCCATCGGCGGCAGCGTGGAGATGTCGCGCCCGCCCTGGTGGATGGTGCCGGCGCTCTGCGATTCCAGCCCGGCGATGATGCGCAGCAGCGTGGTCTTGCCGCAGCCCGACGGGCCCAGGAAGCACAGCAGCTCGCCCTGGCGCACGTCCAGGTCGATATGTTGGAGTGCCACGAAGGCGCCGCTGCTGCCGCCGAAGCGCTTGTGGATGCCTTTCAGGCTGAGGTAGGTCTCGGCCGTGGATGGGGAGGTCTGCATGGCGTGTGGGCCCGGTGTGTTCTGTTGGGGGACCCGGCGTCCTCTGCCCCGGGGCGAGGGCGCCGGTACAGGACGGCGCTCAGGCGCTCAGGGCTGCTTCTCCGACTTGCTGGCATAGCGCTTCTGCCACTCTGTCAGCACGCGCTCGCGGTTCTTGGCGATATGGCTGAAGTCGTTCTTGACCAGCATCTGCTCGTAGTTGGCCGGGATGGTCTCGATCTTTCTCGCCACGCCCGGGTAGGCGACGATGGCCCAGTCCCTGGCAAACAGCTGGTTGGCCTCCTTGCTGGCCAGCCAGTCCATATAGCGCTGCGCGGCCTCCATCTTCCTGGTGCCCTTGACGATGCCGGCAGCCTCGATGTCGTAGCCCAGGCCTTCCTTGGGGAAGATCATCTCGATCGGCGCGCCCGAGGCCAGGGTCTTGTGCGCGCGCAGTTCGAACGAGATGCCGATCGGGAACTCACCCGAGCCGGCCTGCTTGCATGGCTTGGATCCCGAATGGGTGTACTGGGCGATGTTCTCGTGCAGAGCATCCATGTACTTCCAGCCATCCTGCTCGCCATAGAGCTGCAGCCAGGCGGTCACGTCCAGGAAGCCGGTACCGGAAGAGGCCGGGTTGGGCATCACGATGGTGCCCTTGTAGACGGGCTTGGCCAGGTCCTTCCAGGTCTCGGGGCGCGGCAGGTTGCGCTTCTTGGCTTCGATGGTGTTGAAGCAGATGGTGGCGCCCCAGACGTCCAGCCCCACCCACGACGGCGGCGTGGCCTTGTCGCTGTAGTCGCGCGTCAGTTTCTCGAAGCCCTTGGGCGCGTAGGGCGCCAGCATCCCTTCCTGCTTGAGCAGTTCCAGGCTCGACGCCGCCAGCCCGGCGATAACGTCGGACTGCGGGTTGCCTTTTTCGGCCAGCGCCTTGGCGGTGATGACGCCGGTGGAGTCGCGCACGTACTTCAGTTCGATATCGGGCGCTACCTTGGCAAAGCCCTCGGCGTACGGCTTGAGGGTCTCGATCTCCCACGCTGTGTAGACGGTGAGGGTGGTCTTCTGGGCCAGCGCCGTGCCGGAGGCGGCTAGCGCAAGCATGGCGGCGGCGGTGCGCAGGGTGGATGTGAAGGACGGTTGCATGGGGACTCCTTCTGGCATTGTAGGTGGAGATATGTGTCGATTTGGTGAATATGTTGCATTGCCGCGGGGCATGCCGCACAACATTGAATCACCGTGAAACCCTTGTGCTACAACACTTGTAAGACATATACCTGGTTTTCCGCGCTCCGTACGACACCAACTGCGCTACACCGATGTCTTGATTGTTGACAATATACAAACCGCTTGCTTTAATGGCAATAAGGATTTTCGATATCGCGCAATCCGTCACAAACGGGAGTTTTCATGTCACGCCAAGCACCGCTGGCAAGCGAAATCACCATCCTGCAGAGCCAGTCCCTGGCTACCTTGGTGCAGCGCGAACTGGAACTGCGGATCATGTCGGGCGACCTGCCCCCCGGCGCCAAGCTCAATGAGATCGAGGTGGCAGGGCAGCTCAATGTGTCGCGCGGACCGGTGCGGGAAGCCTTCCGGGCGCTGGAGCAGGCCGGCCTGCTGCGCACCGAGAAGAACCGCGGCGTGTTCGTGCGCGCCATCTCGGTGGAAGAAGCCGATGAGATCTATGAGCTGCGCGCCGTGCTGGATGAGTTCATCGGCCGGCAGCTGGCCGCCCGCATCACGCCCGAGAGCCTGCGCGAACTGCGCGCGCTGGTGGAATCACTGGGCGCCGCCAGCCAGGCGCGCGATGTCGATGAGTACACGCGGTTGAACCTGGCGTTCCACGACCGGATGGTGGAACTGGCCGGCAACCGCAAGCTGCTGGATACCTACCGGCGCCTGGTCAAGGAGCTGACGCTGTTCCGGCGCGAAGCGCTGTCCGGCAGCCACGCCGCCATGCCCGACTCCACCCGCGAGCACCGCGCCATCGTCTCGGCGATTGCCGCGCGTGACGGCGAACTGGCCGCGCGCCTGATGCGCGAGCACGTCGAGCGTGGCCGCGCCCGCATGCATGCCGCGGTGGACCCGGCCAGCGCCGACAAAGGCGCTGCCGCCTGAATCCGACCGCATCCACGGAAAGTACCGACCCCGATCGCGCCCACGCACAGGAACCCCAACATGCCTGACACCAATGCCCGCACCATTACCGTCAACCAGCGTACCTATCGTTGGATGCAGCAGCCCGTCGTGGTGGTCTGCGTCGACGGCTGCGAGTTCGACTACCTGGAAGCCGCCGCCGCCAGCGGCCGCGCGCCCTACCTGAAGCAGCTGCTGGAAGCCGGCTCCGCCTTCCGCGGCGCCTGCGTGGTGCCCACCTTCACCAACCCCAACAACCTGTCCATCGTCTGCGGCGCGCCGCCCGCGGTGCACGGCATCTGCGGCAACTACTTCTTTGACCGCAGCGCCAACGGCGGGCGCGGCGAGGAAGTGATGATGAACGACCCCAAGTACCTGCGCGCCGGCACCATCCTGGCCGCGTTTGCCGACGCCGGGGCCAGCGTCGCCGTGGTGACCGCCAAGGACAAGCTGCGCCGCTTGCTGGGCCACGGCATGCAGGGCATCTGCTTCTCGTCGGAGAAGGCCGACCAGGCCACGGTGGAAGAGAACGGCATCGACGGCGTGGTCGAACTGGTCGGCATGCCGGTGCCTGACGTGTACAGCGCGGAGTTGTCGGAGTTCGTCTTCGCCGCCGGCGTGCGCCTGATGGAAACGCGCCGCCCGGACCTGATGTACCTGTCCACCACCGACTATATCCAGCACAAGTTCGCACCCGGCTCGGACGGTGCCAACGCCTTCTACGCCATGATGGACAAATACCTGGCGCAACTGGACGCGCAGGGCTGCGTGGTCGCGCTGACCGCCGACCACGGCATGAACGCCAAGCACGACGACGCCACCAAGGCGCCCAACGTGATCTACCTGCAGGACCAGCTGGACGCATGGCTGGGCCGCGGCGTGGAAGACGGCGGCGCGCGCGTGATCCTGCCGATCACCGATCCCTACGTGGTCCACCACGGCGCGCTCGGGTCCTACGCCACCATCTATCTGCCCGACGATGCGGACCCGGCCGCGATCCAGGCCCGGCTGTCCGACCTGCAGGGCGTGGAAAGCGTGCTGACCAATGCCGAGGCCTGCGCGCGCTTCGAGCTGCCGCCTGACCGCGTCGGCGACCTGGTGGTGACCAGCGACAAGCATGTGGTGCTGGGCACCAGCCGCAGCCGCCACGACCTTTCCGGGCTGGACGCGCCGCTGCGCTCGCACGGCGGCGTGTCGGAGCAGACCGTGCCGCTGGTATTCAACCGTGCCACGGCCGGCATTCCCGGCAAGGCCCTGCTGCGCAACTTCGACATCTTCGATGTCGCGCTGAACCATCTGCACTGAGTGCATTGAGCCGTACCGAACTGTATTGACCGGAGGAGACACATGAACGCCCCCCAATTCCCCGCTGGTGCCGTCAACCCCCATTTCCGCGCCGAGGCCCTGCGCATCGACGGCCAGAAGATCGTGCGCGAGCGCGTGATCGAAGTGCGCAATCCGTATGACGGCACGCTGGTCGGTACCGTGCCCAAGGCCACGCTGGACGATGTGCGCCGTGCCTTCGAAGTGGTCCAGGCCTACCGCTCCACGCTGACCCGCTATGAGCGCGCCGCCATCCTGAACCGCGCCGCCGCGCTGCTGCGCGAGCGCACTGAGGAAGCGTCGGACCTGATCACGCTGGAATCCGGCCTGTCCAAGAAGGATTCGCTGTATGAGATCGGCCGTGTCGCCGACGTACTGGGCTTTGCCGCCACCGAGGCGCTGCGCGACGATGGCCAGTTGTTCTCGTGCGACCTGACTCCGCACGGCAAGAAGCGCCGCGTGATGACCCAGCGCGAGCCGCTGCTGGGCGTGATCTGTGCCATCACGCCGTTCAACCACCCGATGAACCAGGTGGCGCACAAGGTGGCGCCGTCGATCGCCACCAACAACCGCATGGTGCTCAAGCCGTCGGAAAAGGTGCCATTGTCGGCGTTCTACCTGGCCGACCTGCTGTATGAAGCCGGCCTGCCGCCGCAGATGCTGCAGGTGATCACCGGCGACCCGCGCGAGATCGCCGACGAGCTGATCACGCACCCCGCCGTGGACCTGGTGACCTTTACCGGCGGCGTGGCGATCGGCAAGTACATTGCCAGCAAGGCCGGCTACAAGCGCGTGGTGCTGGAACTGGGCGGCAACGACCCGCTGATCGTGCTGGACGACGCCGACCTGGACCGCGCCTCGGACCTGGCGGTGCAGGGCTCGTACAAGAACTCCGGCCAGCGCTGCACTGCGGTCAAGCGCATGCTGGTGCATGAAGCCGTGGCCGCGCGCTTTACCGAACTGGTGGTGGAGAAGACCCGCGCGTGGAAATACGGCGACCCGATGGACCGCGGCGTCGACATGGGCACCGTGATCGACGAGCAGGCCGCGCAGCTGTTCGAGGCCCGCGTCAATGAGGCAGTGGCGCAGGGCGCGCGGCTGCTGGTGGGCAACCAGCGCAACGGCGCCAGCTATTCGCCGACGGTGCTGGACCGCGTGGACCCGTCGATGACCGTGGTGCGCGAGGAAACCTTCGGGCCGGTTTCGCCGATCATCACCTTCCGCGACGTGGGCGATGCCATCCGGATTTCCAACGGCACCGCGTTCGGGCTGTCCTCTGGCGTCTGTACCAACCGCATCGAGGATTTCACCAGGATCGCCAATTCTCTGCATGTGGGTACGGTCAACCTGTGGGAGGTGCCCGGCTACCGTATTGAACTGACGCCGTTCGGGGGGATCAAGGATTCGGGGCTGGGCTACAAGGAAGGCGTGCAGGAGGCGGCAAAGAGCTTTACCAACCTGAAGACGATTACGTTGCCGTGGGGGTGAGGGAAGGCGGCGCATCCCTGGCAAGCCGGCCACTGCGCCGGCTTTTGCCTGCATTGCGCTAGAATCGGCGCCCAACAGGTACTTTCCCGCCCATCGCGCCCCAATCCGGAGTCACCGTGCTCGCCGAACAACGGCAGAAATACATCCTCGACCAGCTGTCCGCCACCGGCGCGCTGGCCATCAGCGAACTGGTGACCGAGCTCGACGTCTCGCGCGAGACCATTCGGCGCGACCTCAACGCGCTGGCCGCGCGCGGCCTGCTGGTGCTGACCCACGGCGGCGCGCTGGCCTCGGACCGCACCGAGCCCGATACCCAGACCCGCGCCGCGGTCAATGCCGAAGGCAAGCGCGCTATTGGCGTGCGTGCGGCGGAGCTGGTGCGCGACGGCGCCTCCCTGATCCTCGACTACGGCACCACCACCCACGCGGTGGCGCAGGCGCTGCATGGCCACCACAACCTGCTGGTCTACACCAACGACCTTGCCATCGCCCAGCTGCTGGGCCGGCGCAACGGCAACCGGGTGATCGTGCTGGGCGGGGAGCTGCAGGACAACGAAGACGCCACGCACGGCTGGGACACCATCGAACAGCTGTCGCGCTACCACACCGACTTTGCCTTTGTCGGCATCGGCGGCGTCACGCCGCGCGGCGAGATCTGCGACTTCTCCCGCGCCGCGGCGGAGCTGCGCAGCCGCATGCTGCTGGCCGCCGACGTGGCCTGCGTGGTGGCTGACCATACCAAGTTCGGGCGCAATACCGGCGTGACCATCAAGCATTTCGACCTGGCTGCCTGGCTGATTACGGATATGGCGCCGGAGCCGGAACTGGCGGCGGCGCTGAAGGAGCGCGGGACGAAGCTGCTGATTGCTTGAGCCGCAGGTGCCTTGGCGCTCTGGAGATATCCACGCCTCACCGCTTGTGCGAAGGCGAGTTGGGCTTCTCATGTTTCATGCAATTCCCGCGATTTCCTCTCGCCTGCACGCCATGCGATAGACAGATGGCGGTACGCCGCAGATCTGTACGTAGCCTGCCGTCGATGCGGCGCTCCGCGATCGAGAGCGGATTGAGCTTGACCATCAGGTAGTGCCCGTCAATGGCGTGCTCGCCGGTCTGGAACAGTACATCGGTAGCCGAAGGCAGAACGCCGTTGCAGCTGGCGCGCAGCGCCTGGGCCAGCCGCGCGGCGCCCATTTCGGCGGATGTGGCGTCGACGGTCGAGTAGGACAGGCGCAGCGTATTGTGTTCGGGGTTATCGGCAAAGAATGCCGCGCCTGGCACAAAGGTCACGCCGGCCTTGATCGCGGCCGGCAGCACCTGCGCGGCATCCACCTGCGGCGCGAAGCGCGCCCACAGGGGATTGCCGTTGCGCAGTTCCCGGTCGAGCGCCTCGAAGGCGTTGAGCACGAAGTTGTCCGGCGCCTGGGCAAAGGACTGAAGTGCAGCGTCGCGGCTCCACCGCTTATGTGCCAAACGGATGCGGCCACAGCGTGCGCTATGTGCGTCCGCTCGGCAGCCTGTGCCTCATGACGCTGGATGACTGCACGCTGCGCGAAGTCGCCGACGAGCTCGGCGTTACACGCTTTGCCGGTGTGCCAACCTTCCTGAACTGCTTGGAGAACTGCGCGCTGTCGCTGAAGCCGCAGGCCAGCGCCACACTTTCAATCGAAAGCTCGTCGCGGCGCAAGGCGGCGCAGGCAAATTCGATGCGCTTATGCAGGACGTATCGAGAGGGCGGCAGGCCAGTGGCGTCCTTGAACACGCGAGTGAAATAGTAGGGGCTGAGACCCGCCTGCCGCGCCAACGGTCCCCAGCGTGATCCGATGCGTGAGGTGCGTTTCTATGTACTCATCCAGCCATTTCATGCGCACGGCAGTCAACGCCGGCATTCGGCCGCCACCGCGAGGCCCTTTGCCGTAGCAGGTCACGATATGCGCCGCTACCAGGCGTGCATACGTCTCACCGATCAGCGCGCCGTGTGGAGAACGACGACAAGTAGAGGACGCGGGACTGCGCGGCACTGCCGGTGGCGAGCGCCAGGATGCTGGCTACTGGGTTGCCGCAGAGGCGCAGCTCTCCATAGGGATCGTCCTCGATGATGTAGGTGCCGGCGCGACCGGCAAGGTCGACGAGCTGCCGGCGTCGCGTCAGGGAGAGCGTGCGACCGCTCGGGTTGCCAAAGTTCGGGACGACGTAGATAGCCCTGACCGGATGACGCGAAGCGTAGGACTCGATCCAGTCCACATCGATGCCTGCTTCGTCGGATGGCACGGAGATAATACTGGCCTCGGCGAGGCCGAAGGTCTGCAGCGCTGCGAGGTAGGACGGCCGTTCCACGAGCACCGTGTCACCGGGGTTGAGCAAAGCGCGCGCGGCCAGATCCAGGCCCTGTTGTGAACCCGACGTGACCAGGATGCTGGTCGGATCCGCTACGATGCCGCGCAGCCGGAGCAATTGCGCGATCTGATCGCGCAGCGCCGGCTCGCCTTCGGTCAGTCCGTACTGGAACGCAGCGGTATCGCCGCCGTCAAGCACTGCAGCCAGCGCTTCGCGAAGACCTGCGGAATCGAACAGATCCGGTGCGGGGATGCCACCGGCAAGCGAGATGACGCCTGGTGCCTTGCTGTACTTCAGCAGGTCCCGTACTGCAGAGCTCTGCACGCGGCCTACGCGAGTAGCAAATGCCTCTTTCCCGCCTTGTAGTGCGGTCGTTGTCTGGTTCATCTATCCCCTGGTTCGGTGTTGCCGTCCGGCAAGACGAGTGTAGGGAGCAGCGACTAATGCCATGCGTGCAGAAATACCACCTTTGTGCTTTATTGCCCTGATTATTTCTGAGAGCAGAATTAAGAATGGCTTTAGGGCTGTCCGCTGATCGCACGGAAATCCCCGCCTCACGCACAAAAATGCGGCTTTCACGCCGCTGTCACAGGTGTTTTGACTGTTGTGTGCCCCACGCTGGTGCTAAAGTGCTGCGTTGTCAGACATTCACGGCCCGCCGTGAATGTCTGACAACCGGAGGCCACCCACCTTCCATCGGCGCAACGCCAGACGGCACCACAGACCGGTACCAAGCCGGCAAGGCTGCCGGATCCAGCCACTCCAGCACAGCAGAGACATCCGTGAATTCTCCCTCCCTTGACGCATTCCTGGCGGGGGTTGCCCGCCGCGACCCCAATCAACCTGAATTCCTCCAGGCCGTGAAGGAAGTGATGATGACGCTCTGGCCCTTTGTCGAGCGCAATCCGCGCTACGCCGACCAGGCCCTGCTTGAGCGGCTGGTGGAGCCTGAGCGCGTGATCCAGTTCCGCGTGGCCTGGACCGACGACCAGAACCGCGTGCAGGTCAACCGCGCCTTCCGCGTGCAGCACAGCTCGGCCATCGGCCCGTTCAAAGGCGGCATGCGCTTCCACCCGACCGTGAACCTGTCGGTGTTGAAGTTCCTGGGCTTCGAGCAGACCTTCAAGAACGCGCTGACCACGCTGCCCATGGGCGGCGGCAAGGGCGGCTCGGACTTTGATCCCAAGGGCAAGTCCGACGCCGAAGTGATGCGCTTCTGCCAGGCGCTGGTGACCGAGTTGTTCCGCCACCTGGGCCCGGATACCGACATCCCGGCCGGCGACATCGGCGTGGGCGCACGTGAAGTCGGCTTTATGGCCGGCATGATGAAGAAGCTGTCGAACCAGTCCGCCTGTGTCTTTACCGGCAAGGGCCTGGCCTACGGCGGCAGCCTGATGCGCCCGGAAGCGACCGGCTACGGCACGGTCTACTTTGCGCAGGAGATGCTGCACCGTCGCGGGCGCGCCTTCGACGGCCTGCGCGTGCTGATCTCCGGCTCGGGCAACGTGGCCCAGTACGCAGCAGAGAAGGCGATCGAGCTCGGCGCCACGGTGCTGACGCTGTCCGATTCCGGCGGCGTGCTGCACTACCCGCAAGGCATGACCACCGGGCAGCTGGCCGAAGTGATGGCCTTCAAGAATGAAGAGCGCGGCCGCCTGTCCGACTTTGCCGCCCGCCACGGCATGACCTTCGAAGCCGGCCGCACCCCGTGGCACGTGCCCGCCGACGTGGCGCTGCCGTGCGCCACCCAGAACGAGCTGGACGGCAACGACGCCGAGACCCTGCTCGGCAATGGCGTGATCTGCGTGGCCGAAGGCGCCAACATGCCGTCGACGCTGGAAGCCGTGGACCGCTTTGTCGACGCGAAGATCCTCTACGCCCCGGGCAAGGCCAGCAATGCCGGCGGCGTTGCCACTTCCGGACTTGAAATGTCGCAGAACGCCATGCGCCTGTCCTGGCACCATGCCGAGGTCGACGAGAAGCTGCACGCGATCATGAAGGACATCCACCAGAACTGCATCCACCACGGCCAGAAGGCGGGTGGCTATATCAACTACGTGGAAGGCGCGAACATCGCCGGCTTCGTCAAGGTGGCCGACGCCATGCTGGCGCAAGGCGTGATCTGACCTGAAGTTCCGGCCGGCGCAATGCCGGCCGCTGCCGGGCGGGTGCAGGCACGCACCCGTCTGGCGCATCTCCCCCCGATTCCCCCAGGCAGTATCCATCCCGCAGCGCCGGGCAGCGCCCCCCATGCCGTCATCCGCCGCCACGGCCTGCCGCCCGGCTGCATCTCCCGATTATTCGCAAACCGCGAACACTGTCCTCGGAGTTTGGCCCGTAGTCAGTGTATGGCGCCTTGCCTACTATGCACACACACCAAGCGAACGCCACTGGTGAATGAATGCAGCGGTAGCAATTACTAACTTGCAAGCCAGCCTACCTAACGCCCCCTGACCGGAGATCATCATGACGAACCCCAAGCTCGAAGTCCTGACCCCGCAAAACAGCCAGCTGATCTTCATCGACCACCAACCGCAGATGGCGTTCGGCGTCCAGTCGATGGACCGCCAGGCGATGAAGAACAACGTCGTCGGCCTGGCCAAGGCGGCAAAGATCTTCAATATCCCGACGACGATCACCACCGTCGAGAGCGAGTCGTTCTCGGGCTTCACCTATCCGGAACTGCTCGACGTGTTCCCGGACCAGAAGACGCTGGAGCGCACCTCGATGAACTCGTGGGACGACCAGAAGGTGCGCGATGCGCTCAAGGCCAACGGCCGCAACAAGGTGGTCGTGGCCGGCCTGTGGACCGAGGTCTGCAACACCACCTTCGCGCTGTGCGCGATGCTCGAAGGCAACTATGAGATCTACATGGTGGCCGATGCCTCCGGCGGCACCTCGAAGGAAGCCCACGACTACGCCATGCAGCGCATGGTCCAGGCGGGCGTGGTGCCAGTGACCTGGCAGCAGGTGCTGCTGGAATGGCAGCGCGACTGGGCCCACCGCGACACGTACGACGCGGTGATGAAACTGGTCAAGGAGCACTCGGGCGCCTACGGTATGGGAGTGGACTACGCCTACACCATGGTCCACAAGGCTGCGCAGCGCACCGCCACGCCGCATGAGGCACTGGCCGCCGTGCCTGCCCGCTGAGCCGGCACTGAACCCGCCGCAAGTTCACCCGATCCCTTGATTGCATCCAGGAGCCCCATCATGAGCATCATCACGACGCAGGACGGCACGCAGATCTTCTACAAGGACTGGGGCAGTGGCCAGCCCGTGGTCTTCTCGCACGGCTGGCCCCTCAATGCCGATGCGTGGGATGCGCAGATGCTGTTCCTGGTGCGGCAGGGGTTCCGGGTGATCGCCCATGACCGCCGCGGCCATGGCCGCTCGGACCAGCCGGCGCAGGGCAACGACATGGACACCTATGCCGATGACCTGGCGGCGCTGCTGGACGCGCTGGACCTGCGCGATGCCACGCTGGTGGGCCATTCCACCGGTGGCGGCGAGGTGGCGCACTACATCGGCCGCCATGGCACCGGCCGTGTCGCCAGGGCCGTGCTGATCGGCGCGGTGCCGCCGATCATGCTCAAGACCGCGGCCAACCCCGGCGGGCTGCCGATCGATGTGTTCGACGGCATCCGCAAGGGCGTGGCCGACAACCGCTCGCAGTTCTACCAGGACCTGGCGACGCCGTTCTTCGGCTTCAACCGCCCCGGCGCCAAGGTCTCGCAAGGCACCATCGACGCCTTCTGGGCGCAGGGCATGGCCGGCGGCATCGTGGGCCAGTACGCATGTATCAGGGAATTCTCGGAAGTCGACTACACCGAGGACCTGAAGAAGTTCGACGTGCCCACGCTGATCCTGCATGGCGATGACGACCAGATCGTGCCCATCGACGCTTCGGCGAAGCGGTCGGCGGAACTGGTCAAGGGCGCGACCCTCAAGGTGTATCCGGGCGCTTCGCACGGCATGTGCGTGGTCAATGCCGACCAGGTCAACGCCGACCTGCTGGCCTTCCTGAAGGCCTGAGCCAGATGTCAGTCACCCGCCGGCAATTTATCGCTTCGGCCGCCGCGCTCGGCGCGGCGCCTTTTTCGGAGACCTTCGCCATGTCGCCTGGCAGTCAACCCAGCCTCATCCTCGTCAATGGCAAGTTCACTACGCTCGACAAGTCCAAGCCGCAGGCGGACGCCGTCGCGATCCGTGACGGACGCTTCGTCGCCGTCGGCACGCGCCAGGACATCATGAAGCTGGCCGGCGCGCAGACCAAGGTGGTCGACCTGAATGGCCGGCGGGCCATTCCCGGGCTGATCGACAGCCATATGCATATCATCCGCGGTGGCCTGAACTACAACATGGAATTGCGCTGGGACGGCGTGCGCTCGCTCGCCGATGCCATGCGCATGCTGAAGGACCAGGTCGCGCGCACGCCAGCGCCGCAATGGGTGCGGGTGGTGGGCGGCTTCACCGAGCACCAGTTCGCCGAGAAGCGGCTGCCCACCATCGACGAACTGAATGCCGTGGCGCCCGATACCCCGGTATTCATCCTGCACCTCTATGACCGCGCCATTCTGAACGGCGCCGCGCTGCGCGCAGTGGGCTACAACAAGGACACGCCGAACCCTCCGGGTGGCGAGATCGTGCGCGATGCACGCGGCAATCCCACCGGGCTGCTGCTGGCCAAGCCCAATGCGACCATCCTCTACGCCACGCTGGCCAAAGGCCCGAAGCTACCGCCCGAGTACCAGAAGAACTCGACGTGCCACTTCATGCGCGAGGTGAACCGCCTGGGCGTGACCGGCGTGATCGATGCGGGCGGCGGCTACCAGAACTATCCCGAGGACTACAGCATCATCGAGGAACTGCACAAGGAAGGTCAGCTCACGGTGCGCCTGGCCTACAACCTGTTCACGCAGAAGCCCAAGGAAGAGCTGAGCGATTTCAAGACCTGGACGTCGACCGTGAAGCCAGGCCAGGGCGATGACCTCTATCGCCACAATGGCGCCGGCGAAATGCTGGTGTACACCGCGGCCGACTTCGAGGACTTCCGTGTCGAGCGCCCCGACATGGCGCCGTCGATGGAAGCCGACCTGGAGCCAGTGATTCGCCTGCTGGCCGAAAAGCGCTGGCCGTGGCGCCTGCATGCGACCTATGACCAGACCATCACGCGCGCGCTCGACGTCTATGAAAAGGTCGCCAAGGACATCCCGTTCAACGGCCTGAACTGGTTCTTCGATCACGCCGAGACCATCTCCGACCGCAACATCGACCGCATCGCGGCGCTTGGCGGCGGCATCGCCGTGCAGCACCGCATGGCCTACCAAGGCGAGTACTTTGTCGAGCGCTACGGTGCCAAGGCCGCTGAAGCCACGCCGCCGATCAAGAAGATGCTGGAGAAGGGCGTGAAGGTCGGCGCCGGCACCGATGCCACGCGCGTAGCCTCGTACAACCCGTGGGTCTCGCTGTACTGGCTGACCACGGGCAAGACCGTGGGCGGCATGTCGATGTATCCACAGGCCAACCTGCTCGATCGCGAAACGGCGCTGCGCCTGTGGACCGAGGCCAACACGTGGTTCTCGTCCGAAACCGGCAAGAAGGGGCAGATCAAGGCGGGCCAGCTGGCCGACCTGGCCGTGTTGTCCGCCGACTACTTCGCGGTGCCGGGCGACGACATCCAGGACATCACGTCGGTGCTGACCGTGCTCGGCGGCAAGATCGTCTATGGAGACAGGGAATTCGGCAAGCATTCGCCACAGATCCCACCCGCGATGCCGGACTGGTCGCCCGCCCGCCACGGCAGCCAGTACCAGCCGCGCCCGCAAGCCCAAAAGCTGGCCTTGAACACGGCCTGCGGCTGTGCCAGTTCGTGCGGCGTGCACGGCCATGCGCATGCCAGGGCCTGGACGGCCGGCGTGCCCGCCTCGGACGAGAGTACGTTCTGGGGCGCGCTGGGTTGCTCATGCTGGGCGTTCTGATGCCGCTGCGTTGCCGATGCGAGGAGACCCGACCATGACTGCCCATCCCCTCCCCCCCGCGGCGGGCGCAGCGACCACGCCCTCGGCCTGGCTGCGCTGGCTGGCGCTGCTGGCACTGTCCGCGCCCTACCTGCAGGGTGGACTGGTCAAGGCGGCTGACTTTGGTGCCGCCATCGCCGAGATGCAGCACTTCGGCCTGGCGCCGGCCGCACTCCTGGCGGCGGCCGTGATCGTGCTGGAACTGGGCGCGGCCGCGCTGATGCTGAGCGGGCGGCTGCGGTGGCTGGGCGCGCTGGCGCTGGCCGTGTTCACCGTGCTGGCAACTTTTGTCGCCAACTGCTTCTGGCAGGCGCCGCCGGATGCGCGCTTCGGGCAGGCCAACGCTTTTTTCGAGCATATCGCGCTGGCCGGCGGCCTTTGCCTGGTGGCCTGGGAAGACCTGCGGCAACGCCGCGCGGCCATGGGCCAGGCATGAGCCAGGCCGCCAAGCCCGCGCCGATCCCCGGCGCCGCCGCCCCCGCCGGCGGCAGCTTCGCGCCGCTGGCGCATGGCACCTTCGCCGTGCTACGCATTCCCCGTCCCCAAGGACCCCCATGCACAACCAGCTGTTTATCGACGGCCGCTTCGTCGATGCCCTCGACGGGGACACCCTCGACATCGTCAATCCGCACGACGGCAGCCTGATCACGCGCGTGGCCGCGGGCGCGCAGCTCGATATCGACCGCGCCGTGGCCGCGGCGCGCCGCGCCTTTCCAGCATGGTCGCGCCTCGCCGCCGGCGAACGGGGCAGGCTGCTGGCGCGGCTGGCCGACGCCATTGACGCCGACACGGGGCTGGCCGAACTTGAAAGCGCCGACACCGGCCACCCCATCCGCGATGCGCGCGGCCTTGACGTGCCGCGCACCGCGGCGTGCTTCCGCTATTTCGCGGGCATGGCCGACAAGATCGAAGGCACTGTGGTGCCGGTCGAACCCGGTTTTCTCAACTACGTGCAACGGGCCCCGGTCGGCGTGGTGGGGCAGATCGTGCCGTGGAACTTCCCGCTGATGTTCACCGGCTGGAAGCTGGGGCCGGCACTGGCGGCGGGCAACACGGTGGTGCTCAAGCCGTCGGAGCTGACGCCGCTGTCCGCGCTGCGCGTGGCGGCGCTGGCGGCTGACGTTGGCTTCCCGCCGGGCGTGATCAACGTCGTGCCCGGCTTCGGCAACGTGGCCGGCCAGCGGCTGGCCAACCATCCCGACGTGGACAAGATCGCCTTCACGGGCTCCACCGCCACCGGGCGGCGCATCGTCGAGGCCTCGCGCGGCAACCTCAAGCGCATCCAGCTTGAGCTGGGCGGCAAGGGCGCCAATATGGTCTTCGCCGATGCCGACCTGGATGCCGCCGTGGCGGGCGCAGCCTGGGCCAGCTTCCACAACCAGGGCCAGGCCTGCATTGCCGGCTCACGCCTGCTGCTGCATGAGGACATCGCCGATGCCTTCCTCGCGCGCTTCGTGGCGCTGGCGCAATCGATCCGCGTGGGCGATCCGGCCGACCCCGCCACCGAGATGGGGCCGCTGACCTCGGCCGCCCATCGCGACCGCGTGCTGGAGTCTGTGGAGATGGCACGGGCCCAGGGCGGCACCGTGCTGGCCGGCGGCAAGGCGCCCGCCGACCCCCGCCTGCGCCAGGGCTTCTATGTCGATCCCACCGTGGTCGCTGCGCGCCCGCAGGACCGCATCGCCAAGGAAGAGGTCTTCGGCCCGGTCGTCACGGTACTGCGCTTTGCCAGCGACGAGCAGGCGCTGGCCATCGCCAACGCCACGCAATACGGGCTGGGCAACGGGCTATGGACGCGCGACCTGGCCCGCGCGCACCGCCTCGCACGCGATATCCGCGGCGGCATGTGCTGGGTCAACTGCTACAAGCGCGTCCATCCGGGCAGCCCCTTCGGCGGCGTGGGCGAATCCGGCTACGGGCGCGACATGGGGTTCGAGGCGATGCACGGCTACACCGAGTCGCGCTCGGTGTGGATCAACGTGGATGCCGGCATTGCGCCGCACTTTGCGCGCTGACGCCCGCGCGGCACCACCAACCATTTCAGGGAAAAAGCAATGAAGCTCTATCTGGTATCACTGGCCGCCGGCATCCTGGTCGGCATCATCTATGCACTGTTGCAGGTGCGCTCGCCGGCGCCGCCGGTGGTGGCGCTGATCGGCTTGCTGGGCATGCTGATCGGCGAGCAAGTGGTGCCGCCCGTCAAGCGCCTGCTGGCGGGCGAGCCGGTCACGGTGGCCTGGTTCCGTGGCGAGTGCGTGCCGAAGATCACCGGCGCACCGGCGGCGCCGACGGCGGCACGCCCGGCAGCGCAGGACGCCGGGGACCAGCCGCAGGCGCACTAGGCATTGCGCTAGCCCAGCGCCAGCGTGCGTTGCCGCGCCAGCTCCGCCCAGCGCGCCGCTTCGGAAGCGACTAGCGCATTCATCGCTTCACGTCCGCTGGCCACGACTTCGAAGCCATTGTCGTAAAGGCGCTGCGTTACGGCCGTTTCGCGCAGCGTCTGGCTGACTGCGGCGGCCCGGCGGTCGAGTTGCGCGGCCGGCGTACCGGCCGGCGCGATCATGCCGACCCAGGAGTAGCTGACCAGGCCCGGCCAGGTGTCGGCCAGCGTGGGCACCGTCGGCAGATGCGGATTGCGCGCAGAAGCGCTGACCGCCAGCGCCCGCAGCTTGCCGGCCTGCAGTTGCGCCAGCACCAGCGGCAGGCTGGCAAACATCGAGTCGACATGGCCGCCCAGCAGGTCTTTCAGTGCCGGGGCGCCGCCGCGGAACGGCACGTGCAGGCCATGGGTGCCGGCGGCCTGGTGGAACCATTCGGCGGTCAGGTGGTTGGAACTGCCGACACCCACGGAGGCATAAGACACCTCGCGCGACTGCCGGCACGCCCGTACATAGTCCTGCAGCGTGCGCCACGGCGACGCGGCCGGCACCACCAGCGCCATCGGCGGGCGCACCATGTAAGACACGCCGGTGAGATCGCGCCCGGCGCGGTAAGGCAGGTTCGGGTAGGCCAGCGGCTCGGTTGCATACGAGTCATAGACCAGGCCGATGGTGTGGCCATCGGCCTTGCTGCGCGCCACGATGCTGGTGCCAATGGTGCCGCCGGCGCCGTCGTGGTTCTCGATCACCACGTTCTGGCCGAGCCGCCGTCCGAGGCCCGCATGGACTTCGCGCGCGGTCTTGTCGACCACGCCGCCTGGCGCAAACGGCACGACCAGCACCAGCGAGCCGTTGCTGCGCGCCTGTGCGCCGGCGCGGCCGGCCAGCAGCACGGCCGCGGCGCCGCCCAGCACCAGCCGGCGGCGATGCAATGCACGGATCTGCATGACGGATCTGCCCCTCGTTCGCTATGATTGCCGTCGAACTGCCTTCTGATCGCGGCTGGAATGGCGCCGCGCGTCAACGTTGTGCAACCAAGCGCGGCAAGTTGCCGGGCGCTCCCATCGGCCCGGCGAGCGCCAGATGGTAGCACTGCCGCGTGTCAACATCGATCCCTTCGCCGCCGGGTTTGCCATGGACCGTTTTCTAAGTATCGAAGCCTTTGTCAGGGTCGCGGACACGCTTAGCTTTGCCGAGGCCGCGCGCCAGCTCGGCGTGACCAATTCCGTGGTCAGCCACCGCGTGCAGCAGCTCGAGAAGTACATCAACGCGCCGCTGTTCCATCGCAGCACGCGGCACGTGCGCCTGTCGGAAGTGGGCGAGACCTACTATCGTCAATGCGCCGACGTGGTCGCCAACCTGACCGACCTGACCGACCAGATGCGCGACCTGCGCGCCACCCCGGCCGGGCGCCTGCGCATCCAGGTGCTGCCCGGGTTTGCCATCCGGCACTTCGCCGACATCCTGGCCGGCTTCAGCCAGCAGTATCCGGATATCGAGCTGGACATCGTCGTCAACGACCGCGTCATCGACCCGATCGAAGAAGGCTTCGACGTGGCCTTCCAGATCTTTGCGCCCCAGAACGATTCGCTGATCGCGCGGCGCTTGTTCACGCTGCGCCGCATCTTCTGCGTGGCCCCGGCGTTCATCGAACGCTGGGGCAAGCCGGAGCGGCCGGCGGACCTGATCTGCAGCAAGGTGGCGCTGTATTCCGCCTACCCGACCCGCAACAAGTGGACCTTCTCGCGCGATGCCGAATCGGTCGAGATCGACCTGGCCCCGCGCATGCGCACCAACTCCGTCCACCTGTTGCGTGACTACGCCGTCAGCGGCGCCGCCGTGGTCTGCCTGCCCACGCTGGTCGCCAGCGAAGACCTGCTGGCCGGCCGGCTGGTGCCGGTGCTGCACGACTATTCGCTGTCATCGTTCGAGTTCGCCGCCGTGTATCCGGCCACGCAGCGGCAGGCGCTGAAGGTGCGGGTGCTGGTGGACTACCTGGCGGAAAGCCTGCAGGGCGAGCCGCCGTGGGATGTGCCGTTGATGGAGCGGGGATGGGTGCGGTGAGGCCGCCTTCAGGGAGCCGGGACCCGCGGCGGTAGTGCCAGGGTCGTCGCCTGCCGCGGCGGTGGCACGGCTTGCGGCTACGATAGCGTAGGTCCCCAATCGTTCCTCCACACAGGAAGCAACTACCTCGGCAACGACCCGGCCAGTACCAGGGTGAAGCATCGGCCGGCGGACCTCGAGGCGCACGCCCGCTTTGCCGGGGCGATTGCCCCAGCCCGCCCGAGCAGCGCTAGCGGTGGTCTGCGCTAGCCTTTGGTTTTCGGCTTGAGCAACTCGCCAGCCTCCTTCACATTCTGCTCGGCGCGCTTGCTGATCACCGCAAGCGCCTCGGCCTGCGCCTTCTGCGCGGTTTCGGCCAGCGCGCGCATGTTCTCCAATGCCTGGTGCAGCTGCTGCTGCACGAATTCACTGTGCTTGGCCATGGCCTCGGCAGGATTGCCCGCGGTGCTGTACTGCTGAGCGGCCGCCTGCAGCTGCTGCATGGTCTGGGCGAAGATCTCCTGCTGCTTCTGCACGACGGCCTGGATACCCTCATAGGCCAGCTTGTTGGCCTCGGTCAGGGCCTCGATGTCCTTGCGGCGCGCTTCGATTACCGCGCTCATGTCCACGCCCGGCAGGCGGAACTGTTCCATCATCTTGGTGAAGTCTGCAAAGGGATTGGGAGGCGTGGCCATGCTGGGTCTCCTTCTGGAAGGACTGGCAGGGTGGCCGGCGGCGGGGTTGGCATGCTCCCTTCGGCCGGATTCCTGTCCACTATAGCCGGTATCCGCACACTTCTGGCCGTCAATCGAGGAAGACCCTAAAGATTCCGGACCCCATGCCGTTGGCATCCATAGCCCGCAAGTGCGTCGGCCCGACCGGGCCCGTCCGCGGACGATGAGAGCGAAGAACGCCGCGCCGGTCCCAGGCGCGGACCGGCACTTCGCCGTAACCAGTGCTAATCAGGTAGAAGACATGAAGAATCTAGGCATCGGGGTCCGCCTCGGCATCGGCTTTGGGGTGGTATTGCTGCTTTCTGCGCTCATGACGGTATTCGGCATGATGCGCCTGCAACAGGTGGCTGAGCGCACGCACGCAATGATGCAGCAGCCGCTGACCAAGGAGCGGCTGGTCAGCGACTGGTACCGCCTCATGCACACCAGCGTGCGCCGCACCACGGCGGTGGCGCGCAGTGCCGACCCGTCGCTCGGGGCATTCTTCGCGGCCGAGACCAAGGCGTCGATCGAAGGCATCGCCGCGCTGCGCGACAAGCTCCAGCCGATGCTCAGCTCGGCCGAGGAGAAGGCCGCATTCCAGAAGATCCTGAGTGTGCGCGACCCGTACAACAACGGCCGCGACAAGATCACCAAACTCAAGCAAGAGGGGCTGACCGAAGAGGCCAACCAGGTGCTGGAGAAAGACTTCGTTCCCGCCGGCGACGCCTACCTGGGCGAGATCCAGAAGCTGCTCGACATCCAGCGCGCCAGCATCGACGCCACCGCGCGCGATATCAACGGCATCTACGTCAACGCCCGCAATAGCCTGATCGGGCTGGGCGTGGTGGTGCTGGCGATCGGCATCGCGTTCTCGGTATGGCTGACGGCGGGCATCACGCGGCCGCTGCATCGCGCCGTGGCGGTGGCGCGCACCGTGGCGTCGGGCGACCTGACCAGCCGCATCGACGTCGACAGCCGCGATGAAACCGGACAGCTGCTGCAGGCGCTGGCGGACATGAACGCCAATATCCTGCGCATCGTGCGCCAGGTGCGCGCGGGCACGGAGTCGATCGTGTCCGGCACCAGCCAGATCGCGGCCGGCAACACCGACCTGTCGCAGCGCACGGAAGAACAGGCCTCGTCGCTGCAGCAGACCGCGGCCAGCATGGAAGAGCTGACCAGCATCGTGCGCCAGAACGCGGACAACGCGCGACAGGCCAGCACGCTGGCGGTCAATGCCTCGGACATCGCCGAGAAGGGCGGCGACGCGGCGGGCAAGGTTGCCGAGACCATGGAAGAGATCAACGGCGCGTCGAGGAAGGTGGTCGACATCATCGCCGTGATTGAAGGCATCGCTTTCCAGACCAATATCCTGGCGCTCAATGCCGCGGTGGAAGCGGCGCGTGCCGGCGAACAGGGCCGCGGCTTCGCCGTGGTCGCGGGCGAGGTGCGCACGCTCGCGCAGCGCAGCGCCTCTGCCGCCAAGGAAATCAAGGCGCTGATCGGGGATTCGGTCGATCGCGTCGAGAAGGGTTCGATGCAGGTGACGCAGGCCGGCCAGACCATGGTGGAGATCGTTGCCGCGGTCAAGCGCGTGACCGACATTATGGGCGAGATCAGCGCGGCCTCGGCCGAGCAGAGCGCGGGGATCGAGCAGGTCAACCAGGCGGTGACGCAAATGGATACCGTGACGCAGCAGAACGCGGCGCTGGTGGAAGAGGCCGCCGCTGCAGCGGGCTCGCTGGAGGAGCAGGCACAGCGGCTGAAAGAGGCAGTGTCGACGTTCAGGCTGGCGGCGTAAGCGCACCCTGTTTGTTTTCTCCCCTCTCCCGCAAGCGGGAGAGGGGAGAATCCCCCATCACAGCAGACGCTCACCGCGCCTTCAAGAAATCCGCCACCTCCAGCAACACCAGCTCATTGTCATCCGCCTGGTTCGGCTCGCGGCTGCTGCTGAAGGGCAGGTTGTTGTCGTTGCCCACCACGATATGCGTGGCGTCGACCACGTCGACGTTCTCGATGGTGAAAAACGGGAACGCCAGCACGCCATCCGTCAACGGCTTGCGCGCAAGCTTGCCCGGATCGGCAATGCGCAGCAGGTCGATATAGCCGATCTTGCGCAGCGGCCCGCCGGCGTTGGCATCGCTCAGTTCGACCTTGTACACGCGCTTGAACTTGGCCACGTCGTCAAAGCAGTCCGGGCGCTTCTGCCCGGCCGGGCAGGCCTTGTCCGGCGTGCCTTCGCCGTTGTCGCGCTCGATGATAAGGCCGGTGGTGGCATCGATCATGTTGAAGTCGCCGATGGCATGGCTGGCGCCTTCCAGCACGTATTTCCAGTGGCGGCCGGTCCAGGCCTGCTGCCTGACATCAAACTCCAGCACGCGCAGGTAGGGCTTGCCGCCTTCGTTCTCGTAACCCTTGGCGGCCTCGTCCCACAGCGCGCCTTCCAGCAGCGCGTACAGCTTGCTGCCGTCGGGCGAGGACGCCATGCCCTCGAAACCCTTGGAGCGCCGCACCTGGAACTTCACGCTGCCGTCCGGCGCGCCGGGCGCGGTGACGGCGGGATGGTCGGGCGAGCGCACCACCTTGCCGTCGACCATGGTGTCGAACACGGCCAGTACCTTGCCGTCCAGGTCCGCCTTGATCAGGAACGGGCCGAATTCATCGCCGATCCACAGCGCGCCGCCGGCGAACTGGAAGCTCTCCGTATCGAAATCCGACCCCGTCAGGTAGCGCTGCCTGGTGCCCTCGTGGACGATGCGGAACGGCACCTTCTTGTCGGGGTCGTGCAGGAAGATGGTCTTCAGGCGCTGCAGGCGGCCGCTGCCAAAGTCCACCTTGTAGTGGTTCAGGTACAGCATGAAGTCCGGCGAGTTGGCCTTGGCGCCGGCGCCGTTGTCGGTCAGCACCCAGAAACTGCCGTCGGCCATGCGCTTGATGCCGGAATGCCCCTGTGCCGGCTGGCCGCGGAACGGCAGCGACACGCCGGTGGGGCGGCCATTGGACTTGCCTTCGACCGTGCCCGGCGTGTCCACACGCTGCGCGGTGGTGAACTTGCCGCTGACCTGCAGGTCAGCGGGCGCGTCCTTCGGCACGGCAAGCAGGGTCTGGGCCGGCAGCACCGCGTGGCCGGCCAGCGTGGCGGGGTAGGCAGCAGGGGCCTGCGCCCAGGCCTGCGCCACCCCCAGGCAGCCCAGTGCGATGGCCGCCTGGGCCAGCAGCAAATGACGAGACATTGTGGTTTTCCTTGGCGTTGAAGAGGACAAAACCCTGCATTGTCGACGCCAAGTTTGACAGGACTGTGATCCGCGGGGCGCACGGCCCGGTCATGTTGCGCCGCAGCGTAGGCGCCATGCGGGCACCGTGCCGGTGCAATCTGCGAACAATCATGCTGCGCGGGCGGCCCAATGCGGCACCGGCGTCCGGATTTTTGCCGATAGCCGCGCAAAAAGCAGTGGGATTTCAGGCCCCTGAAAGCAAACTGAGGCAAAATTCTATTTTTCGCCTAGTTTGCCGCCGGCTGTGACCCAGCAGGCGGATGTCCCACCACCCGTTCGAGGATCTGAGAGAAGCAATGAGTAACCAGCAACCCACCATCATCTACACGCTGACCGACGAAGCTCCGCTGCTGGCGACCAGTGCGTTCCTCCCGATCATCCAGACCTTCAC
The DNA here is from genome assembly GCF_058782875.1 of Cupriavidus sp. FW305-F7. Lineage (NCBI taxonomy): Bacteria > Pseudomonadati > Pseudomonadota > Betaproteobacteria > Burkholderiales > Burkholderiaceae > Cupriavidus > Cupriavidus sp. FW305-F7. The sequence goes on from NZ_JBYSYC010000027.1 coordinate 81,777, forward strand.
CAAGCCGGCCGGCATCAACGTGACCACCAGCGATATCTCGGTGGCCGGCCGTATCCTGGGCGAATTCCCCGAATTCCTGACCGAAGCACAGCGCGTGCCGGACAACCTGGCCGAGCTGGGCAAGCTGACGCAGCTGCCGGACACCAACATCATCAAGCTGCCCAACATCAGCGCCTCGGTGCACCAGCTGGTGAGCGCCATCCGTGAACTGCAGGGCAAGGGCTACAAGGTGCCGGACTATCCGGAAGACCCGAAGACCGACGAAGAAAAGGCCATCCAGAAGCGCTACTCCAAGTGCCTGGGCAGCGCCGTGAACCCGGTCCTGCGCGAGGGCAACTCCGACCGCCGCGCACCGGCAGCGGTCAAGAACTTCGCGCGCAAGCACCCGCACAGCATGGGCGAGTGGAGCATGGCTTCGCGCACGCACGTGGCGCACATGAAGCATGGTGACTTCTACCACGGCGAAAAGTCCATGACCCTGGACAAGGCGCGTGACGTCAAGATGGAACTGGTCACCAAGAGCGGCAAGACCATCGTGCTCAAGCCCAAGGTCTCGCTGCTGGATGGCGAGATCATCGACAGCATGTTCATGAGCAAGAAGGCGCTGTGCGACTTCTATGAAGAGCAGTTCGAAGACGCGCGCAAGACCGGCGTGATGCTGTCGCTGCACGTCAAGGCGACCATGATGAAGGTGTCGCACCCGATCGTGTTCGGCCACGCCGTCAAGATCTTCTACAAGGAAGCCTTTGCCAAGCACGGCGCGCTGTTCGATGAACTGGGCGTGAACGTCAACAACGGCCTGGTCAACCTGTACGAGAAGATCGAGGCGCTGCCCAGCTCCAAGCGCGAAGAGATCATCCGCGACCTGCACGCCTGCCACGAGCATCGCCCGGAACTGGCCATGGTGGATTCGGCCAAGGGCATCTCCAACCTGCACGCGCCCAACGACGTGATCGTCGATGCCTCGATGCCGGCCATGATCCGCATCGGCGGCAAGATGTGGGGTGCCGACGGCCGTCCGAAGGACACCAAGGCCGTGATTCCGGAAAGCACCTTTGCCCGCATCTACCAGGAGATCATCAACTTCTGCAAGACCAACGGCAACTTCGACCCGACCACCATGGGCACTGTGCCCAACGTGGGCCTGATGGCGCAGAAGGCCGAAGAATACGGCTCGCACGACAAGACCTTCGAGATCGCCGAAGACGGCGTCGCCAACATCGTCGACCTGGCCACCGGTGAAGTGCTGCTGACGCAGGACGTTGAGCAGGGCGACATCTGGCGCATGTGCCAAGTCAAGGATGCGCCGATCCGCGACTGGGTCAAGCTGGCCGTCACGCGCGCGCGCAACTCGGGCATGCCGGCCGTGTTCTGGCTGGACCCGTACCGTCCGCACGAGGCCGAGCTGATCAAGAAGGTCGAGGCCTACCTGAAGGGCTACGACACCACCGGCCTGGACATCCAGATCATGTCGCAGGTGCGCGCCATGCGCTACACGCTGGAGCGCGTGATCCGCGGCCTGGACACCATCTCGGTGACTGGCAACATCCTGCGCGACTACCTGACCGACCTGTTCCCGATCATGGAACTGGGCACCAGCGCCAAGATGCTGTCGATCGTCCCGCTGATGGCCGGCGGCGGCATGTATGAAACCGGCGCCGGCGGTTCGGCACCGAAGCACGTCAAGCAGCTGGTGGAAGAGAATCACCTGCGCTGGGATTCGCTGGGCGAGTTCCTGGCGCTGGCGGTGTCGCTGGAAGACGTGGGCATCAAGACCGGCAACGCGCGCGCCAAGATCCTGGCCAAGACGCTGGATGCTGCTACCGGCAAGCTGCTGGACAACAACAAGAGCCCGTCGCCCAAGACCGGCCAGCTGGACAACCGCGGCAGCCAGTTCTACCTGGCGATGTACTGGGCGCAGGAACTCGCCGTCCAGTCGGACGACGCGGAACTGGCCACCAAGTTTGCGCCGCTGGCCAAGACGCTGACCGACAACGAGCAGAAGATCGTTGGCGAACTGGGCGCCGTGCAGGGCAAGCCGGTGGATATCGGCGGCTATTACATGCCGGAAGCCGACAAGCTCAGCGCCGCAATGCGCCCGAGCCAGACGCTGAACGCCGCGCTGTCGACCGTGACGGCCTGACCGGACTGGCCCGCCTGGCGGGCCGGCAGGTGTCGCAACCCCGGGCCCTGGCCCGGGGTTTTTCTTTTTGCGCCGCAGATGGCGCTATGGCTGCTGCGCTTCCATATGGATGTCCCACCCCTGTTCCGGACCGCTCTTCTGGTCACGGTACGTCCAGAGCGCGCCGCAGTCCTGGCAGACGAAGCTGCTGATGGTGATGGCGGCGGAACCGGCGGGCTTTATGCGTCGGGTGTCGGTGATGCGCAGTGCCGCGTGCCCGGGGGCGCCGCGCACGTGGCGTTCAATGGCCTGGCAGGCAGTGCAGAGTGTCATCCGTGTCTGTTCCGTTCGATCGGCCACTGTAGCATGCCGGCGCCTTCGGGGCCGGAAGTGGACGTGCACATGCGGCGCACACGGGATTTCGCCCGGCGAGACCCTCAACCCGGCACTTTCCATGTGATTTGGACCCGATCCGGCGAAGTTCATTGACATGCCTGAGTGGGGCCTGTATAAGGTTGAGTGCAGGATCTTTCAAGCAGCAACCTAGAAGTCCAGGTGCTTGCCCACACGGCGCCACTTTTTCTCCTTGTGTCTTCCTTGATCGTCATGCCTTGCCGGCGCTTTTGCCGGTGAGAAAAAACTTATTGAGGAATCCAACATGGAAACCGGTACCGTCAAGTGGTTTAACGATTCGAAGGGTTTTGGCTTCATTACGCCTGATGCAGGCGGCAACGACCTGTTCGCGCACTTCTCCGAAATCCAGGGCAACGGCTTCAAGTCGCTGCAAGAAGGCCAGAAGGTGCGTTACGTCGCTGGCGTCGGCCAAAAGGGCCCGGCCGCGACCAAGATCGAGCCGATCTGAATCGCACCGACCTGAGTTGAGCTGAGCGCCGAGGCGCCAGTCCAATGAAAAAAGCTCCGCCAACGCGGAGCTTTTTTATTTCCGTTGCCGCTATTCCCCGCAACGGTGAAATAAAGCCACTGCTGGCGCGGCAACAAGCGTAGAGTGGGGGCAGGATCACCAAACGGCGGAGGCTGCCATGGATATCTATCCGGCTGCAACTTACAAGGGATACGACCTCTATCCCCTGGTGTACAAGCACGCCGCCGAGCGCATATGGCCCGAGCCGCGGCCCGACCGTTCCTTCGATGCTGCCGTGGTGATCTGCCTGGAAGGCGAGTCGCCCGAAGGCATGCAGGCGCGCACGTTCCGCCTGGACGCCGCACCGTGGGATAACGTCGGTGGCGCGCGACGCGGTGCGTTGCGCTATGCCGAGGCCATCATCAATGGCGCGGTGCCGGGGGTATCGGTAACAACGGCCGGCGCGCCGATGGCGTCCTGAAGGTCCGACGACGGGCCCTGGCGCCGTGGTGCATTCTTTACCACTGACGCCCGCGCAGGGCCATAGCTCATGTCGTGCGCGTGATCCACATGAGTTCAGCAATCCTTCCTATCAGCGCGGCACGATGCCGCATGGAGATGTCGTGAGCGACAGCAGTCCCAGCCGCAGTCCCGGCAACACTGTTCCCGGCAGTACGCCCTTTGCCAGCTACAAGGGTTTCGATCTGTATCCCCTGGTTTATCGCCATCGGCCTGAGCAGGCCTGGCCGCGCATCAAGCCCGACAACAGCTTCCTCGCGTCGATCGTGATTTGCCGCGAGGGCTATCGCCCTGGCAGCGACCATGCGCGCGTGTACCCCATGGGTGAATCGCGTTGGGAGAACATCGGCTCGGCGCGCCGCGGTGCGCTGCAGTTCGGCGAAGATATCATCAATGGCCTGGTCGCCGGCGAATCCGTGACGTCGATCTAGGTATTATCCGGTTCCGCAGCGGCCTGATACAGGCCGTTTGCGGAGCGGGGAAACAGGCGCGGCGCTATCCGTCAGACTGCAAGGAGTCCGTTCATGGACATGCGTTCGGGATCATCTGGTTTTCTGTGCACGTTGCCCGGTGAGGGCAAAGGCATCACCTATCACGTAGCAGTCTGCTTTATCGATGCGGAGCGTCCCACTGGGGTGCTGTTCACCAGCTTCGTGGGTGTGGGGCGGCGGTCGTTCGGCGTGCTGGCCGAGCAAGGGGCCCTGCAGGGTCAGCTTGCCGCCAGCGGCGAGGCGCTGTGCCGCCTGGCCATCGGCCAGGTGGTGCGCGACCAGTTGCACGACAAGGCACGCGAGGGAGATTCGGTTCTGGACCTCGCCGCCTCACCATGGGACGGCGAGCTGAGGCCGGTCGGCGCGGGGCTCAGGACGGCCCGGCCGCATGTGCGCGTGCTTGGCTGAGGCCGCACGCAATCGTCAAGCCCGGTCAGTCAGATCTGGAATACTGGGTCGCCGTGGCGCTCCAGCAGCGCCTCGATCAGCGCCATGTCGGCGATCTCGGGAGTACGGTCTTCCACCGCGCGCGACGGCCCGCAATAGGTGGCCGTCACATGGCGCCTGACGGTCAGCACGCCTGACGCGGGCGGTGCGACTTCAACCGCCTGCCACGGTGCATGCCGGTAACTGCCTGCCTGCCAGCCTTCGGGCGTCAGGTGCACGGCTTCCCATTCTTCGATGACGGACATGATCGGTTCTCCTTGATTGAGGGATGAATCGTTAGCGGGACGGCACGCGCCGGCGCGGCGCATGCCATGGCGAGGGGACGCTGGCTTTACGACTTGTGCCGGTAGTTGATGCGTCCCTTGGTGAGGTCGTAGGGCGACATCTCCAGCGTGACGCGGTCGCCCGCCAGCACGCGGATGCGGTTCTTCTTCAGCCGTCCGGACGAGTACGCCCAGACTTCGAAGCCGTTTTCCAGGATCACGCGGAAACGGTTGTCGGGCAGGACTTCCGACACCTTGCCGCCAAATTCGACCAGTTCTTCTTTTGCCAAGGAGGCTCCTTGCTGTAGCCGCGCCGCTTGTGCGCGAGCTGTTGTGACGGCCAACTGGACACCAACTGGCCGATGGGATGGGGCTTGCTATGCCTGGCTTACTGCTGGCGCAGGCGTGCCGCGGCGCGTTCGCCGGCACGGCGGGCTGACTGCCTCGCGCGGGCTTCAGAGCGGTGCGTGTCGTGGCGCATTGCCACGTTGGCGACGATGCGTTCGGCGCCATTGCGGTATTCCGCAATCATGTAGGTCGCGAACCAGAGGCCGGGTTCCTGCTGGATGGGATAGACGGAAACGGTGTAAGGGGTAGGGTTGATTCGATTCAATGTGATGCCTGTTCATGGGCGCGGCCGCAGGTGGCGCGGTGCATCGGATTGCCGATGCTGAGCGTCGCGCGGTGGCGGCCGTTCGCCGTTGCTGTGTGCCAGCGTCGGGCCCGCGCGGCAGCACGGGCGTTGAATCTGGCGTGAAGTGGACCATGCCTGCGCAAGCCGATGCGCCGGGTACAGGGGCGATCGTTGCGGAGCGGACATGCCGCCGGTCGGATAAGGGTGGTGGGCCGTTCGGCCCAAAGACGCATCGGGTGTACGCCCGATATGCCGCCGCTGAATGCTTTTGTGAGATTGTCTTGCGGCTGGCGCACGGATGTCGGGCGTTGCCGATCCGTGCATAGAATGCCGAATGATACCACTTCCGGGCCAATCCTGCCCGCGTGACGGGCAGTGCCCCTGGTGCGGCCGCCTTGTAGTGCTCAGTGTTCGCTGATCTGCGCGAAGCGCTGCGACAGGAAGTCGATCAGTTCACGCACCGAAGGCAGCAGCCCGCGCCGTGACGGGAACACGGCGTGGATCACGCCGCCCCTGACCGACCAGTCCGGCAGGACCTTCACCAGCCGGCCATCGCGCAGCTCGTCGGTCATCATCATGACCGGCAGCTGCACGATGCCGGCACCGGCCACGGCCGCGGTGCGCAGCATGATCATGTCGTCGGTGACCAGCCGGGGCTTGTGGTGCAGGTCGGCGCTGGCGCCATCGGGGCCATACAGCCAGGTGTGCGAGGGGCGCGGCGGGCCCAGGTCCAGCGTTGGCAGCGCGTTGAGGTCCGCGGGCGCCAGCAGCGGCCCATGGCCGGCCAGCAGCGCCGGGCTGGCCACGAAGCACCAGGCGCGCTCGGCCAGCACGCGCATCACCAGGTCGCTGTCTTCCAGTGGCGGCACGCGCACGCGGATGGCCAGGTCGATCCCCTCTGCCACCACGTCCACGCGCCGGTTGGTGGCTTCCAGGTGCACGATGACCTTGGGGTTCGCCGCCATGAAATCCGCAATCATGTCGCCCACGCGCGCGTGCAGCAGCGCCACCGGGCAGCTCATGCGCACCAGGCCGCTGGGTTCGGCGCGGGTTTGCACGATCGCGCTCTCGGCCGCTTCGGCCTCCACCAGCATGGCCTTGCAGTGGGTGTAGTACGTCTGTCCCAGTTCTGTCACGGAGAAGCGCCGCGTCGAGCGCTGGATCAGGCGCACGCCGAGGCGCTCTTCCAGCATGGCCACGCGCCGGCTCAGCTTGGACTTGGGTATGCCGAGCACGCGCCCGGCGGGCGCAAAGCCCTGGTGGTCGACTACCTGCGCGAAGTAATACAGGTCATTCAGGTCGGGATGCAAGCGGGCGGCTCCTGTCGTCCTGCCAGTAGGACGCTGAGGGCAGATTTTCCGTCCTACCGGTGCGATCTGCCAAGACCTATGCTTTGCCCACACGGTCGGCTTGGGACTGCCCCGAGTCGCCGGTTTCGCCAACCGCATAGGAGAAAGCCACATGACCACACCCGCGAATTTCAACGGCAAGCGTCCGGTACTGGATCCCGCCGATACGGCCATGCTGCTGATCGACCACCAGAGCGGCCTGTTCCAGACCGTTGGTGATATGCCGATGCCTGAGCTGCGCGCCCGTGCTGCCGCGCTGGCCAAGATGGCGACGCTGTGCAAGCTGCCAGTGATCACCACGGCATCCGTGCCGCAAGGCCCGAACGGCCCGTTGATTCCGGAAATCCACGAAAACGCCCCCCATGCCAAATACGTCGCGCGCAAGGGCGAGATCAACGCCTGGGACAACCCCGACTTTGTCGCCGCGGTGCGTGAGACGGGCAAGAAGACCCTGATCATCGCCGGCACCATCACCAGCGTGTGCATGGCGTTCCCGTCGATCAGCGCGGTGGCCGACGGCTACAAGGTGTTCGCCGTGGTGGATGCCTCGGGCACCTATTCCAAGATGGCGCAGGAAATCACCCTGGCGCGCATCGTCCAGGCCGGCGTGGTGCCGATGGATACCGCCGCCGTGGCCTCTGAACTGCAGCAGAGCTGGAACCGCCCCGACGCGCAGCAATGGGCCGAGGTCTACACGCAGATCTTCCCGGCCTACCGCCTGCTGATCGAAAGCTATCTCAAGGCCCAGGACGTGGAGAAGAACCACGAGGTCCTGGACTCCAAGCGCTGACGCCAGGCTGGCAACGGCCTGCACACCCCGGGTGCGGACCCTCGGCGAACGCCGCGGGTCCGCACCTTCTGTTCACAGGAGAACGTCATGAGCAAGCCCTACAAGCGCCTGGACAAGAGCCAGGCCGCCGTCCTGATGGTCGATCACCAGGCCGGCCTGCTGTCGCTGGTGCGGGATATCGAGCCCGACAAGTTCAAGAACAACGTGCTGGCACTGGCCGACCTGGCCAAGTACTTCAAGCTGCCGACCGTCCTGACCACCAGCTTCGAGGATGGCCCCAACGGACCGATGGTGCCCGAGCTCAAGGCCATGTTCCCGAACGCACCGTTCATTCCGCGCCCGGGCCAGATCAACGCCTGGGATAACGAGGACTTCGTGGCCGCGGTGCGTGCCACCGGCAAGAAGCAACTGCTGATCGCCGGCGTGGTCACCGAGGTTTGCGTGGCCTTCCCGGCGTTGTCGGCGATCGAAGAGGGTTTCGAAGTCTTTGTCGTGACCGATGCCTCTGGCACCTTCAACGAAATCACGCGCGATTCGGCCTGGCAACGGATGTCTGACGCTGGCGCGCAGCTGATGTCGTGGTTCGGCGTGGCTTGCGAACTGCATCGCGACTGGCGCAACGACATCGAGGGTCTGGGCACGCTGTTCTCGAACCATATTCCGGACTATCGGAATTTGATTACGGCGTACACGGCAGTGAAGGGCAGCAAGTAAGCAACGCCCTTCAGCGAGCCGCTGGTTTGTTCCCCTCTCCCGCAAGCGGGAGAGGGGAACACCCAAGTGGCAAGCAAGGTCCCTCAGGCTTCCTTCACAGCCCCCCTCACCGGCGGCGCAGCGACTTCCGCCTGCGCCGACGCCGAGCGCCGGTGATTGATCATCGACACCGCCCCCACCGCAATCACTGCCGGGATCGCCATCGCCAGGAAGTTCTGCTGCAGCGGCAACGACATCCCCACCAGCACGCCGATCACGATCGGTGCCAGGATGGCGCCGCTGCGTCCCACGCCTGAAGCCCAGCCGATGCCGGTGCCGCGCACTGCCATCGGATAGAACTGGCCCGCATAGGCATAGGTGACGATCTGCGTGCCGATGGTGGAAGCACCTGCCAGGCCCACCACGACGAACAGCGCTGCGCTGGGCATCGGGTAGCCCAGCAGCGTGATCGACACCGCGGCCAGCGAGTACATGGCGATCAGCACGTACTTGATCGGCAGCCGGTCGGCCAGCCAGCCGCCACCGATCGCGCCGAGCATGGCGCCGAAGTTCAGCACCAGCACGAAAGTCAGCGCCGAGCCCAGGCTGTAGCCCGCGCCCGCCATCAGCTTGGTCAGCCACGAGCTGAGCGCGTACACCATAAACAGGCACATGAAGAACGCAACCCAGAACATCACCGTGCTGAAGCCGCGGCCGTCCTGGAACAGGCGGCGGATCGGCGCGCTGCCGGCGTTGTCGTCCGCAGCCAGCGTGAAGACGTCGCCGGCTTGCGCGCGATGCGACGGCACCAGGCGCGATACCACGGATTGCAGAGCGTCGGTCTGGCCGGTGCGGAGCAGGTAGGGCATCGACTCCGGCAGCGAGCGCAGCACCAGCGGGACCAGCAGCACGGGCAGGCCGGCAGCGAGGAAAACCGACTGCCAGCCATAGCTCTCGATCAGCCCCTTGCCCAGCAGCGCGGCCAGCATGCCGCCGACCGAATAGCCGCTAAACATCAGCGTCACCAGTGTGCCGCGCAGCTTGCGCGGCGAGTACTCGGTCATCTGCGCCACCACGTTTGGCATCACGCCGCCGATGCCCAGGCCTGCGAGAAAGCGCGTGATGCTGAACGTTACCGGGTCGCTGGTAAAGCCAGCCGCCGCGGTGAAGACGCTGAATAGCGCAATACAGATGGCGATGGCGCGCCTGCGGCCGATGCGGTCGGCCACGGTGCCAAGGAAGATCGCGCCGAACATCATGCCGAACAGCGCCGAGCTGACCATGAAGCCCGCGCTGGTGGCCGTCACGCCCATCTGCTTCATGATCGATGGCAGCGCGATACCGGCGACGGCCAGGTCGTAGCCGTCGAAGATGATGATGATCGCGCACCAGAACAGGATAAGCGCGTGGAAGCGGTTGAAGCGGGCCTCGTCGGCCAGCTTGTGGACATCGATCTGACGCATGGTTTGTCTCCGGTATGGTGGTATGGCGGGGCGGCCGGCGTTGCCGGTCACGCCACCGCGGCGGCGCGCTCTTCGGCGGCCTTCAGTTCGCGCTCGCGCAATACGAAACGCTGGATCTTGCCCGTGGCGGTCTTGGGCAGTGCCTCGACAAACTCGATCGCACGCGGGTATTTGTAGGCGGCCAGCCGTTCCTTGACGAAGGCCTTCAGCTCGCCGTCGCCAAGCTGCGCGCCCGCCTTCAGCACCACGAAGGCCTTGGTCTTGACCAGCCCTTCCTGGTCGGGCACGCCGATCACCGCGGCTTCCAGCACGGCCGGGTGCTGCACCAGCGTGGCCTCGACCTCGAACGGCGATACGTAGATGCCGCTGACCTTGAGCATGTCGTCGCTGCGCCCGGCGTAGCTGTAGGTGCCGTCGGGGTTGCGCACGTACTTGTCGCCGCTCTTGGTCCAGCCGCCGCGGAAGGTCTCGCGCGACTTCTCGCGGTTGGCCCAGTACATCATGGCGGCGCTGGGGCCCTGGATATAGAGGTCGCCGATTTCGCCGTCGGGCACCGGGCGGCCTTCCTCGTCGCGCAGTTCGATGGTGTAGCCCGGCACCGGCCACCCGGTGGTGCCGTAGCGCACCTGGCCGGGCCGGTTCGACAGGAAGATATGCAGCATCTCGGTGGAGCCGATGCCGTCGATGATCTCGCAGCCAAAATGCGCGGTGAAGCGCTGGCCGATGTCGGCGGGCAACGCCTCGCCGGCGGACGAGCACAGCCGAAGCGCCACCTCGTCGCGCGCGGGCAGCGCCGGCGATGCGAGCATGCCGGCATAGCCCGTGGGCGCGCCGAAGAATACGGTCGGCTTCTGCTCGCGCCAGCGGCGGAAGGTGGCTTCGGGCGTGGGCCGCTCGGCCATCAGCACTACCGTCGCGCCCACGCTGAGCGGGAAGCTGAGGCCATTGCCGAGCCCGTAGGCGAAATAGAGCTTGGCCGCGGAGAAGCAGATGTCCTGTTCCTGCAGGCCGAGCACGGGGCCCGCATACAGGCTGACTGTCCAGTACGGATTTCCGTGGCTGTGCACCACGCCCTTGGGCTGCCCGGTCGAGCCGGACGAATAGAGCCAGAAGCCGGGATCGTCGGGACTGGTCGCGGCAGGCGCGGACAACGGCGCTTGCGTGGCGAGCACGGTATCGAGCGCCACCATGCCGTCCGGCAGCGGCCCGCGCGCCCGCGACACGAACACCTTGCCGACTTCATGCCCGGGCCGCGCCAGCGCTTCCTGCAGCAGCGGCAGCAGCGCGGCCGAGACCAGTACCGCCTGCGCGCGGCTGTGCTGCAGCATGTAGACGTAGTCGTCGGCGGTCAGCAGCGTATTGACGGCAACCGGCACGATGCCGGCATACATCGCGCCCAGGAAGCACACCGGCCAGTCCGTGCAGTCGTGCATCAGCAGCAGCACGCGCTCCTCGCGGCGGATGCCGGCATCAAGCAGCGCGGCGGCCAGGCGGCGCACCTGCTGCGCCAGTTCGCCATAGCTAAGCTGGCCGTCGTCGTCGATATAGGCGGTCTTGCCGGTGCGCCCCGCGTTGCAGCCGAGCAGGTGCGCCGCAAAGTTGAAGGACGTGCCCGGCGGCTGGACCGGGACGTCTGCTGTGATGGCGGTCATGCGTGTCTCCCCGTTTCTGGTGTACGGTGTGCTGCGCGCCGCCACGCGGGCGTGGCGGCGCGGTAAAGCCGGATGGCTGACTGTCAGGCGAGGGTGTCGAGCACCGCGGTGCTGGCCTGGATGGCGCTGCGGCGGTGGTAGAAATTCAGCGCACGCAGGCCGCCCAGTTCCTCGCCGCCGCCGGCGCGGCCGGGGCCGCCGTGCAGCGATTGCGGCATCACGTTGCCGTGGCCGGTGTGGAGTTGCCCGACGTCGGGCGAGATCACGTGCACGCGGCCGTGGCTGTCGGCCAGCTCCACCGCGGCGGCGCCCAGCGCGGCAGCGTCATTGCCATAGAGCGATGTCACCAGCGAGCCCTGGCCGCGGCGCACCAGCGTGAGCGCGTGGGCGGTATCGCGGTAGGGCAGCAGGGTGGCTACGGGGCCGAAGACTTCGGTGTCATGCACCGCGGCGGCGGCGTCCGCATCGTTGACGCCGAGCAAGATCGGGCCGATGCAGCAGGCTACGGCGGGATCGGCATCGACCAGTGGCTGCTGCGTGCCGTCGTGCAGCACCTGTGCATGCTTGCGCAGGTTTGCAAGGCCTTCCTGTACGGCGTTGAACTGTGCGCGGCTGACCAGCGCGCCCATGCGTACGGCGTCGTTGCGCGGGTTGCCCACGGTGACTTTCGACAGGCGCGCACCGATGGCCTCGGCAGCTTGCGCGAACAGCGCCCCAGGCACGAACACGCGCCGGATCGCGGTGCATTTCTGGCCTGACTTGACCGTCATCTCCCGCACCAATTCCTTGACCAGCAGGTCGAAGGCTTCGGTGTCCGGGCCGTCGCCTGGCAACAGCACCGCGGAATTGATGCTGTCCGCCTCGATATTCACGCGCACCGAGCGCTGCGCGATCGCCGGGTGCGAACGGATCACCGCGGCCGTATCGGCCGAACCGGTGAACGACACCACGTCGAACGGCTGCAACTGGTCGAGCAGTCCGGCCGAGCTGCCGCACACCACCGACAATGCGCCGGCCGGCAGCACTCCGGCCTCGACCACGTCGCGCACCATGCGCTGGGTCAGCCAGGCGGTGGCGGTAGCGGGTTTGACGATCACCGGCACGCCGGCCAGCAATGCCGGCGCCGCCTTCTCCCACAGTCCCCAGCCCGGGAAGTTGAAGGCATTGATAAAGAGCGCCACACCGCGCGTGGGCACCAGCACGTGCCGGGACTGGAACAACGGGTCCTTGCCCAGCCGCGCGGCCTCGCCATCCAGCAGGTAGTGCCGGTCGCCGAGCGTATCGCCCAGCTTTGCGTAAGTGCCCAGCGTGAAGATGCCGCCATCGATGTCGACCGCGGAGTCGTTCCTGACGGTGCCGCTGTTGGCCGTGGCGATGTCGTAATAGGCATCGCGATTGGCCTGCAGCACCTTGACGATGTCGGCCAGCAACGCGGCGCGCTGGCGATAGGTCAGCGCGCGCAGGGCAGCGCCGCCTTGTTCGCGGGCAAAGGCGAAGCCGGCCGCGAGGTCCAGCCCGGTGGCGTCCACGCGCACCAGTTCGTCGCCCAGCACCGGATCGAACAAGGGCGTGCCGGCACCGCTGCCGGCCTGCCACTTGCCGCCGAGGTAGTTGGATAGCAATTCGGTCATGGGGGATCTCAGCGCGTGAAGTCGATGCGGCCTTCCGGCAGCAGGTAGAGCACCAGCGCGCGGCCGTTGCTGACGGTGGGGCGGTGGGCGCTGCCCGGCGGGCACACCAGCCAGCCGGCGGGGCGGCCGTCGAACTGTGCCTCGCCCTCGAGCGGCATGATCAGGTCGATCTCGCCGTTGGGATGGGTGTGATGCGGGCCGGCAATGTCCTGCATGTCGACCACGTCGACGGAAAAGCCGTGCAGGTCGTCGGCAGGCTTGAAGATGCGGCCATAGCGGATGCCGCCGCCTTCGCGGTCGCACAGCCAGCCTTCGGCCACGCCGGCCTGGCATGCGTCCTTCAGTTGCTGGTAGGTGGGGCTGCCGGCGCCGTGTTCGGCATTGAGCCAGGCATCGAGTGCGGTATCCAGCGGGCGGCCTGCCAGTTGCGCGGTGAGCTGCGCGATCTGGCTGCGGAATTCTGTGGGGGACATGGTGAGGGGCTCCGTCTGATTCGCCAGTTGCTATCACTGGCTTCATGCATTATTGTGCATGTACGAAAAATAGAGCCGCACCGAAATCATGTCAAGCACTATATTGCATAAAGCTGGGTTAACCCCGGAAGCCGACCTGCACCATGATTCAGATGCAAGCGCTGCCAACGGCACCGAGAAGAACCCGTTCCTGGTCACGCTCGGCGAGCGTGTGCGCGAGCTGCGCTCCTGCCGCGGCCTGACCCGAAAGGCCGCCGCACAGGCCGCCGGCGTGTCGGAGCGGCACCTGGCCAACCTGGAATACGGCAGCGGCAACGCTTCCATCCTGGTGCTGCAGCACATTGCCGATGCGCTGCAGTGCTCGCTGGCCGGGTTGCTGGGCGACGTCACCACGTCGTCGCCTGAATGGATCCTGTTGCGCGAGCTGCTGGAGCACCGCGACGAAGCCACGCTGCGGCGCGTGCGCGTTGCCGTGGGCGAGATGCTCGGCACGGGTGGCGACAATGCCGGCCAGGCCGCGCGCAGCCCGCGCGTGGCGCTGATCGGGCTGCGCGGCGCCGGCAAGACCACGCTGGGCGGGATGCTGGCCGAAGACCTGGATTTCCCCTTTGTCGAGCTGAGCCGCGAGATCGAGAAGTTTGCCGGCTGCAGCATCTCGGAGATCCAGGGCCTGTATGGCATGAATGCCTACCGCCGCTACGAGCGGCGCGCGCTGGAAGAAGCCATCCAGATCTATCCCGAGGCCGTGATCGCCACGCCCGGCGGCCTGGTCTCTGATCCGGCCACCTTCAACCTGCTGCTGGCCCACTGCACCACGGTCTGGCTGCAGGCGGAGCCGGAAGACCATATGGAGCGGGTGCGCGAGCAGGGCGACTTCCGGCCGATGGCGGCCAGCAAGGAGGCCATGGAGGACTTGCGCCATATCCTGGCCGGGCGCGCGGCCTTCTATTCCAAGGCGGAGTTCTCGCTGGACACCAGCGCGCAGCCGCTGGAACCCACATTTGCCGCGCTGCGTGAACTGGTACGCCAGGCCCTGCGCATGCCGTTGTGACGGCTGAGGCGCAATAACGCGGCATCGGGCCGTGACCGGCACCTCTTGAGAAATCTGCACAATATTGCTTGCAGAAATTCTGCTTGATGAACTATAGTTCGTCTCACCAGATTCCTGTTCGTGCAAAATAGTGCAGTTTCGCAGAGGAGACACCGCCGTGACCACCGCCCCCCGCGTCGACTACCAGACCGCCCCCACCCAATACAAGCACCTGAAGCTGACGTTCGACGGCCCCGTCGCCACGCTCGCGGTGGACATCGACGAGAACGCCGGCCTGCGCCCCGGCTACAAGCTCAAGCTCAACAGCTACGACCTCGGCGTCGATATCGAACTGAACGACGCGCTCAACCGCGTCCGCTTCGAGCACCCGGAAGTGCGCACCGTGGTCGTCACCAGCGGCAAGGACAAGGTGTTCTGCTCCGGCGCCAACATCTTCATGCTGGGCGTCAGCAGCCATGCGTGGAAGGTCAATTTCTGCAAGTTCACCAACGAGACCCGCAACGGCATCGAGGATTCCTCGCAGCACAGCGGCCTGAAGTTCCTGGCCGCGGTCAACGGCGCCTGCGCCGGCGGCGGCTATGAACTGGCGCTGGCCTGTGACGAGATCCTGCTGGTGGACGACCGCTCGTCGGCCGTGAGCCTGCCGGAAGTGCCGCTGCTGGGCGTGCTGCCCGGCACTGGCGGCCTGACCCGCGTGACCGACAAGCGCCACGTGCGCCATGACCTGGCCGACATCTTCTGCACCACCACCGAAGGCGTGCGCGGCCAGCGTGCCAAGGACTGGCGCCTGGTCGACGACATTGCCAAGCCCGCCGTGTTCGCGCAGAAAGTGCAGGAGCGCGCGCTGGCGCTGGCAGCGCAGAGCGACCGCCCGGCCGACGGCAAGGGCGTGCCACTTGCCCCGATCGAGCGCACCATCGAAGCCGATGCGCTGCGCTACACGCATGTGACGATCGGGATCGACCGCGCCGGCCGCACCGCCACCTTTACGGTCAAGGCGCCGACGGGCACGCAGCCGCAGAACATCGATGACATCGTTGAAGCCGGCGCCGCCTGGTACCCGCTGCAACTGGCGCGCGAACTGGAAGACGCGATCCTGTCGATGCGCACCAATGAACTGGACATCGGCACCTGGCTGATCAAGACCAGCGGCGACGCCGCCGCGGTGCTGGCCACCGACGCCACGCTGCTGGCGCACAAGGACCACTGGCTGGTGCGCGAGACCATCGGCCTGCTGCGCCGCACGCTGAGCCGCCTGGATGTGTCGTCGCGCAGCCTGTTCGCGCTGATCGAGCCGCAATCGTGCTTTGCCGGCACCTTCCTGGAACTGGCGCTGGCCTGCGACCGCAGCTACCACCTGGCCTTGCCGGACGACGAGGAGCGCGCACCGAAGATCACCGTGGCGGAAGTCAACTTCGGCCTCTACCCGATGGCCACCGGCCAGAGCCGCCTGGGCCGCCGCTTCTACGACGAGCAGCCCGCGCTGGACGCGGTGCGCGCCAAGGCCGGCCAGCCGCTCGATGCCGATGCCGCCTATGCGCTCGGCCTGGTCACCGCCAACCCCGACGACATCGACTGGACCGATGAAGTGCGCATCGCGCTGGAAGAACGCGTGGCGATGTCGCCCGATGCGCTGACCGGCATGGAAGCCAATCTGCGCTTCAACGGCCAGGAAAACATGTTCACCCGCATCTTTGGCCGCCTGACCGCGTGGCAGAACTGGATCTTCCAGCGCCCCAACGCAGTGGGCGAAAAGGGTGCGCTCAAGGTCTACGGCAAGGGCGACAAGGCCGCCTTCGACTGGAACCGCGTCTGATCCAGCCTTACACGACAACCGAATCGTTCTTTGAAGGAGACCTCCATGTCCGGCATCAACTACAGCGACAAGATCCCCAACAACGTCAACCTGAGCGAAGACCGCACCCTGCAGCGCGCGCTTGAGCAGTGGCAACCGAACTACCTGAGTTGGTGGAACGACATGGGCCCGGAAGGCTCGCACCAGCATGACATTTACCTGCGCACCGCGATCAGCGTCGATCCGCAGGGCTGGGCCCACTTCGGCCACGTCAAGATGCCGGACTACCGCTGGGGCATCTTCCTGAACCCGGCCGAGGCCAACCGCAAGATCCATTTCGGCGACCACAAGGGTGAGGATGCGTGGCAGGACGTGCCGGGCGAATACCGCGCCAACCTGCGCCGCATCATCGTGACGCAGGGCGATACCGAGCCGGCGTCGGTCGAGCAGCAGCGCCACCTGGGCCTGACCGCGCCCAGCATGTACGACCTGCGCAACCTGTTCCAGGTGAACGTGGAGGAGGGCCGCCACCTGTGGGCCATGGTCTACCTGCTGCACAAGTACTTCGGCCGCGACGGGCGCGAGGAAGGTGAAGCGCTGCTGGAGCGCCGCAGCGGCCAGCAGGACAACCCCCGCATCCTGCAGGCGTTCAACGAGCAGACCCCGGACTGGCTGTCGTTCTTCATGTTCACCTACTTCACCGACCGCGACGGCAAGTTCCAGCTGTGCGCGCTCGCCGAAAGCGCCTTCGATCCGCTGGCACGCACCACGAAGTTCATGCTGACCGAGGAAGCGCACCACATGTTCGTGGGCGAATCGGGCGTGTCGCGCGTGATCCAGCGCACCTGCCAGGTGATGAGCGAACTCAAGACCGACGATCCCGCGAAGCTGCGCGCGGCCGGCGTGATCGACCTGCCGACGCTGCAGCGCTACCTGAACTTCCACTACAGCGTCACCATCGACCTGTTCGGCGCCGATGAGTCGAGCAACGCCGCCACCTTCTACAGCACCGGCCTCAAGGGCCGCTACGAAGAAGGCAAGCGCATGGACGACCACGTGCTCAAGGGCCAGACCTACCGCATCCTGCAGGCGCAGAACGGCCAGCTGACCGAGAAGGAAGTGCCGATGCTCAACGCACTCAATGAAGTGCTGCGCGATGACTACATCAAGGACAGCATGGGCGGCGTGGAGCGCTGGAACAAGGTCATCGAGAAGGCCGGCATCCCGTTCCGCCTGAAGGTCCCGCACAAGGCTTTCCACCGCAATATCGGCGCGCTGGCCGGCGTCAAGGTTTCGCCGGACGGCCGCGTGATCTCCGATGCCGAATGGCGCGACTTCCGCGACCAGTGGCTGCCCAGCGAAGGCGACCGCGCCTTTGTCGCCAGCCTGATGGGCCGCGTGGTCGAGCCGGGCAAGTTCGCCAACTGGATCGCGCCGCCGGTGATGGGCATCAACCGCCAGCCGGTGGATTTCGAATACGTGCGCTTCAATTGAGCCACGGTCTTACCCATTGCTCCCTGTTTGCTCCCCTCTCCCGCTTGCGGGAGAGGGGCCGGGGGAGAGGGCTGGCGCGTCCATGAAGCGCCGCTGCAACAACGACCCTCACCCCGAACGCCCCTGATTCTGTGGAGACCGCCATGGACATGGCAGAAATTCAAGTCATCAAGCAGCACCTGATCGATCCCGAGATCTGCATCCGCTGCAACACCTGCGAAGCGACCTGCCCGGTGGGCGCGATCACGCACGACTCGCGCAACTACGTGGTCGATGCCGACAAGTGCAACCTGTGCATGGCCTGCATTTCCCCGTGCCCGACGGGCTCGATCGACAACTGGCGCGCCATGCCGAAGCTGCGCGCCTACAGCATCGAAGAGCAACTCACCTGGGACACGCTGCCGGAAGAACTGACGCCCGAGCAGCTGGCCGACCTGGCACCCGGCGCCGAGATGCAGACCGCCGCGCCGGAGATTCCCGCCACGTCGCCGCTGGCCGGCACCGGTGAAGACGCCGTCAACAGCGCCCGCCACGGCGCCACCGTGCCGCCGTGGTCCGCAGCGCATGCCTACACCAACCTGTACGGCGCCAAGTCCGCCAACCAGACCATCACCGCTACCGTGACCGGCAATGTGCGCGTGACTGAAGTCGGCCGCGAATACGACACGCATCACATCGTGCTGGACTTTGGCGCGACACCATTCCCGGTGCTGGAAGGCCAGTCCATCGGCATCGTGCCGCCGGGCACTGAAGCCAGCGGTCGTCCACACCATGCGCGCCAGTACTCGATCGCCAGTCCGCGCAACGGCGAGCGTCCCGGCTACAACAACCTGTCGCTGACGATCAAGCGCGTGCTGCAGGACCATGACGGCAATTCGGTGCGCGGCGTGGCCTCCAACTACATGTGCGACCTGAGGGTCGGCGACAAGGTGGAAGTGATCGGACCGTTCGGCGCCAGCTTCCTGATGCCCAACCACCCGCGCTCCAACATCGTGATGATCTGCACGGGCACCGGCAGCGCGCCGATGCGCGCCATGACCGAATGGCGCCGGCGCCTGCGCAAGGCCGGCAAGTTCGATGGCGGCAAGCTGATGCTGTTCTTCGGCGCGCGCACGCAGGAGGAGCTGCCTTATTTCGGCCCGCTGCAGAACCTGCCCAAGGATTTCATCGACATCAACCTTGCGTTCTCGCGCACGCCGGGGCAGCCCAAGCGCTATGTGCAGGACCTGATGCGCGAGCGCGCGGCGGACCTGACGGCACTGCTGGCGAGCCCTGACACGTACTTCTATGTGTGCGGGCTCAAGAGCATGGAAGAGGGCGTGGTGCTGGCGCTGCGGGACGTAGCGCAGCAGGCGGGGCTGCAGTGGGAGGCGCTGGCTGAAGGCTTGAAGCGGGAAGGGCGGCTGCATCTGGAAACGTACTAGATGCAGCCGCGGGCGCGAACCCCTCAATCCGTATCCTGCTGCGCCTTGTGCTTCGATGCCATCTTGTCCTGCTGCGCCGGCGGCACGTTGTCGTAGTGGCTGAACTGGATGGTATAGCTGCCGTGGCCGCCGGTGATGCTGTTCAGCCGTGACTGGTAGTCATTGAGCTCGGACAGCGGCACCTGGCCGGCCACGATCACGGCGTTGCCGGCCGCGGTGCGCGTGCCATGGACCTGGCCGCGCTTGGTGGAGAGGTCGCCGATGATGTCGCCCATGGCGGTGCCCGGCGCCGTCACCTCGATATCGACGATCGGCTCCAGCACGCTGGGCCTGGCCTTGAGCACCGCGTCGATAAACGCCTTGCGTCCGGCGGTCGCGAACGCGACTTCCTTGGAATCGACCGGATGGCTCTTGCCGTCGAACACGGTCACGCGCACGTCCTGCATCGGGAAGCCCGCCAGCGGGCCGCTGTCCAGCACCTGGCGGATGCCTTTTTCCACGGCGGGAATGAACTGGCCGGGAATCGCGCCACCCTTGACCGCATCGACGAAGTCGAAGCCCTCGCCGCGCGACAGCGGCTCCACGCGCAGCATCACTTCGCCGAACTGCCCCGCGCCACCGGTCTGCTTCTTGTGCCGGTGGTGGCCCTCGGCCTTGCCGCCGATGGTTTCGCGGTAGGCGATCTTGGGCGGGCGCGTCACCACCTCCACCTTGTATTGCTCGGTCAGCCGCTCCAGCGCACAGCGCAGGTGGAACTCACCCAGGCCGAACACGACGGTCTCGTTGGTGCCGGCCGGATGCTCCACGCGCAGGCACGGGTCTTCGGCGCTCAGCTTGTGCAGTACCTCCGCCAGCCGCTGCTCGTTGCCGCGGCGTGCCGGCTCGATCGCCAGTCCGTAGATCGGCGTGGGGAATTCCAGCGGCGTCAGGTGGATATCGCCGTCCTCGGTGGCATCGTGCAGCACGGCATCGAAGCCGAGTTCATCGATCTTGGCCACCGCGCAGATATCGCCCGGCCCGGCGCGTGGCACTTCCTGTGTCTCCTTGCCTTGCAGCCGCAGCAGGTGCGCCACCTTGAACGGCTGGCGTCCTTCGCCGATATAGAGCTGGCTGTCGCGCGTGATCGTGCCCTGGTGGATGCGGAACACCGCCAGCTTGCCGACATAGGGATCGACGACCATCTTGAAGACGTGCGCCAGCACATGCTTGTCCGGCACGGGCTCCGCGCGCACGGCCTTGCGGTTCTCGCTGCCTTCACCCGTATCGCGATAGAACAGTGGCGGATTGCCCTCGGTGGGATTGGGCAGCAGCCGCACGAACACATCCAGCAGCTCGGTGATGCCGGCGCCGGTCGCCGCCGAGGTAAAGCAGATCGGCACCAGGTGTCCTTCGCGCAGCGCGCGCTCGAACGGCGCGTGCAGCTGCTCCGGCGTGATCGCCTCGCCTTGTTCCAGGTACAGCTCCATCAGCTCGGGATCGATCTCGATGACCTGGTCGATCAGCGCATCGTGCGCGGAGGGCACAGATAAAAAATCCGACTCGCCGGCCGGATTGAAGAAGCAGTCAACCACCTTGCTGCCGTTGTCGGCCGGCAGGTTGATCGGCAGGCATTCCTTGCCGAAGGCCTCCTGGATCTCCGTCAGCAGCGCGGGCAGGTCGACTTTGTCGCCGTCGATGCCGTTGATGATGATCATCCGGCACAGCTGGCGCGCCTGCGCCCAGGCCATGGCCCGGCGCGTGGTCATCTCGATGCCGGTCTGCGCATTGATGACGATGGCGGCGGTTTCCACCGCCGCCAGTGCGCTGATCGCCAGCCCGGAGAAGTCCGGGTAGCCGGGGGTGTCAACCAGGTAGATGCGGGTGTCGCGGTAGTGCAGGTGGGCGACCGCGGACGTCAGCGAGCGTTTGTACTTGCGCTCCAACGGATCGCTGTCGCACACCGTGGAACCGCGTTCGATGCTGCCGGGCGTGTGCACGGCACCGCCCTTGTACAACAGTGCCTCGGCCAGCGAGGTCTTGCCGCACCCCGCGTGCCCGAGCAGGGCGACGGTGCGGATGGCATCGGGACTATCGTGCATGTTGGCTCTCGGTTCGTCCGGCAATGACTCTCAGGGCATTATTGGCGAAATTCGCCGGAAGCGACATACGCGGATGCCCGACACCGTGCAATGCCGGACGCAAGATGGCCCGCAAGTGGCGAGGTCGGCGCTCGGCCGGCCTTTGTTTCGCGGGTCGCACGGCTTGCCTGCACTGCAGCAAACCGTGCGCTGGTGCGCCGCAGCAAAGATCAGCGGCGCACGTCGTCGTGGTCGGTCGACACCGCCAGCGCCTGCCACGCGGCTAGTTCGCTTTCCACCTTGCGGTTCTTCTCGGCGATGCGGTAGACCGTGTCCGAGCCCAGCGGCAGGCGCACTGGCGGGGTTTCGCTGTCCGCTAGCGTCAGCAGCGCTGCCGCCAGCTTGGCCGGGTCGCCGGGCTGCTGGTGGTTCGCCGAAGTCATGTGCTCGCGCATTGCGCCGACCGTTTCCGCGTAGGCCGGGATCTCGGTGCGCACGCGCACGAGCGAGCTGGCATCGAGGAAGTCGGTGCGGAAGAAGCCCGGCTCGACCACGGTGGCGCGGATGCCCAGCGGCGACAGTTCCGCGTCAAGCGCTTCGGTCAGGCCCTCGACCGCGAACTTGGTGGCGCCGTAGACGCCCCAGCCAGGGTACGCCGCGTAGCCACCGATCGACGAGATGTTGAGGATGCGGCCGCTGCGCTGCCGGCGCATCTGCGGCAGCACGGCACGCGTCACGGTGAGCACGCCGAACACGTTGGTGGCGAACTGCTGCTCGACTTCCTGCGCGGAGGCCTCTTCGACCGCGCCGAGCAGGCCGTAGCCAGCGTTGTTGACCAGCACGTCGATGCGGCCGAAGCGGGCCACGGCGGCCCCGGCGGCGGCGATGGCCTGGGCTTCGCTGGTGACGTCCAGCGCCACGCCCAGCAGGTTGGCGTGTTCGCCCAGTGCGGCGGTGATCGTTTCCGGGCGGCGCGCGGTGGCGACGACCCGGTCGCCACGTGCCAGCGCGGCACGGGTCAGTTCCAGGCCGAAGCCGCGCGAAGCGCCGGTAATGAACCAGACCTTGCTGGTGGCGTTGACAGTGGTGTTGGTGGTGTTGGCGGACATGGTGAATCTCCTTTCAGGGTGCTCCGTTTGACTGCGATGTCTGATGGCGGGGGCCACGGAGACAAATTTAGGCTGGCGATGCCCGCAACACTAGGCGGCGTAATCGAGTTTCAATAACAACTACTAGTTGTGAATGAAAAGCCAGCGCGTCGATTGAGCAAACCTCAACCGTGTGGCAGACTCGCCGGCATGGACAAACTGCCCCCACTGAACGCCTTGCGCGCTTTCGAGGCGGCCGCACGGCACCTCAGCATCACCACGGCTGCCGAGGAGCTGCACGTCACGCCCGGCGCCGTCAGCCGCCAGATCCGCGCGCTGGAGGAGGGGCTGGGCGTGCAGCTGCTGCATCGCGGCCACCGGCAGATCTCGCTGACCCGCACCGGCGAGGACTACTACCGCGCCGTGACCAAGGCGATGGACGACCTGCGCGAGGCCACGCGGCGATTGAGCAAGCGCGCCAAGCGCAAGCAGCTGAAGGTGCGCGCCTACACCACCTTTGCCATGCGCTGGCTGATCCCGCGGCTGTCGAGCTTCCATGCCGCCAATCCCGGCATCGAGGTGCTGCTGACGGCGTCGCTCGATCCGGTCGACTTCCGCAAGGAAGACATCGACGGCGCGATCCGGCTGGGCGACGGCAAGTGGAGCGGCGTGAATACCTACCGGCTGGTGTCGAACATCCTGGTGCCGGTATGCAGCCCAGGGCTGCTGGAGGGCGGGCCGAAGGTGAAGAAGCCCGCTGACCTGCAGCACCAGACCCTGCTGCACTCGATCGCGCGGCCCGACGACTGGGCCCACTGGCTCAAGGCCGCGCGCGCGGAGGGGCAGGTCGATGCGCACAGCGGCATGACCTACCAGAGCTCGGCCATGGCCTATGCGGCCGCGGTCGAAGGGCAGGGCTTTGCCATCGCGCAGCGCTTCCTGGTGGCGGCGGATCTCGACGCCGGCCGGCTGGTGGCGCCATTCCGCCAGACCGTGGACATGGGCGATTTCACCTACTACCTGCTGACGCCCGCCGATCGCAAGGAAAGCGCGAGCATGGCGGTGTTCCGGCAGTGGTTGCTGGCGCAGTTTGACGCTCAGGGTTGAGCGCGCTCACGATGCCGCCGCGACCACGTGTCGCTTCTCCTCGATATCGCCGCAGTGGATAGCGCCCCGTGACGACAGCGCGGCGATTTCGTCGCGGCTGTAGCCAAGCTCGCCCAGCACCGCCTGCGTATGCTGCCCGCAAGCCGGTGCCGGCCGCGATGGCAATGCGTTCTCCTGAGCGCTGTTGATTGGGAATCCCGGCATCCGGATCTCGCCCAGGGTGTCGTGCCGGACGCGCTGCACCATGCGGTTGGCAGCCACCTGCGGATGCGCCATGACGTCCTCGTAGGTCGCCACGGGGGCGCACAGAATGTCGGCGTCCTGGAGCAACGCCAGCCATGTGTCGGTCGTGCTGGTGATGAAGACACTGGTCAGCGCCTCCACCATTGCCGCGCGATTGGCGACGCGCAGCGGCGAGGTGGCAAAACGCGGATCGTCGGCCAGTTCGGGCCGGCCCACTACATCGCACAGCCGGCGCCAGCGCTCGGGCATATAGGCGGCCACCATGACCCAGCCATCGGCGGTGCGGAAGGCCTGGTTGGGCGCGGAGTAGGGTGCCGCGCTGCCCACGCGTTCCGGCAGTTTCCCGTCGGCGCAATAGCTGGTGATGGACGACTGCTGCAGCGCCAGCGCCGCATTGAGCAGGTTGACGTCGAGATGGCCGCCCAGGCCGTCGCGCGCCCGCTGCGCGAGCTTCGCCAGCACGCCCACGCAGGCCACGTAACCTGTCGTCACGTCGACCACCGGCGCCTGCACCTTGCACGGCTCGCCGTCGGGCAGGCCGATCAGGCTCATCAGGCCGGAATCGGCCTGCATGATGCCGTCGACGCCGGCGCGATGCGCATGCGGCCCTTCCTGCCCGTAGGCGGAGATCGAGCAGTAGATCAGCGCGGGGTGCGCGTTGGCCAGTTGCGCATGGCCGAGGCCGAGGCGCTCCATCACGCCCGGGCGCATGCTTTCCACCACGATGTCGGCGCCCGCGATCAGGCGGCGTGCCACGGCCACGCCGTCAGCGGACTTGAGGTCGAGCGCCACGCCCAGCTTGTTGCGGTTGAAGCCGTGGAACAGCGCGCTGTCGTCGCCGAGCCAGCCCGGTCCCAGACCGCGGCCCAGTTCGCCGCCGGGCGGCTCCACCTTGATGACCCTGGCGCCCATGTCGGCCAGCAGCATGGTGCAGGTCGGCCCGGCGCCGATCTGCGTGAAGTCGATGACGGTCAGGCCGTCCAGTGCGTCGCGCAACATGTCATGCCTCCGGAAGGGTGCGGGATCGTTTGAATGTGCCTTGCGCGGTGGCCACCAGCACGCCGGCATCGGTGGTCAGCTCCGCCGAGGCGAAGTACAGGCTCATGCCGGCACGGGTGACCTGCGCCGTGGCGCGCAGCCGGCCCGTGCTGGCCTTGCTGAGGTAGCTGATCGTCAGCATGACAGTGACCGCGTGGCCGAGCGCGCCGTCACGGCGGGCGGGCAGCCCGGCGTACCCGCAGGCTGCGTCGAGCAGCGTGGCAGTCACGCCGCCCTGCACGCTGCCCTGGCGGTTCAGGTGGCGCGGCTCGAGATCGAGCTCGAAGGTGCAGCGGCCGTCGCCGACGCTGGCCAGGCGGATGCCGAGGTAGTCCAGCAGCGGGTTGTCCGTGGCGGGCAGGACATGGCTTTCGGTATGCGTGTTCATAGCGCCACCTTGATGCCGTTGTCCCGGATCAGGCGCTGCCAGCGCGCCATCTCCTTGCCGATATACGCCTTCAGCTCGGCCGGCGATGATGCCTGCGGCTCGAAGCCCTGCTTGCCCATCTGCTCCGCCACATCAGGCGATTTCAGCGCCGCCACCAGCGCGGCGTTGATCTTGTCGACCACCGGCTTGGGCGTCCGCGCCGGCGCCAGCAGGCTGTACCACAGCTCGGCGTCGTAGCCGGCCATGGCGGCTTCCGCAAAGGTCGGCAGGTCCGGCATCAGCGCGGTGCGCGTCTTGCCGGCGATGCCGAGCGCGCGCAGCTTGCCGGCGCGCACGTACTGGATCGCCGAGGCAAAGGTGGCGAAGGAGATCTGCACCTGGCCGCCCATCAGGTCGGTGATCGACGGCCCGGTGCCGCGATAGGGCACGTGCAGCAGTTCGGTCTTGTTGAGCTTGGCAAAGACTTCACCGGCGAGGTGTTGCGGCGTGCCGTTGCCCGGGCTGCTATAGCTGAGCTTGCCGGGGTTGGCGCGGGTGTACTGGATAAAGTCCTGCAGCGTGCGGAACGGCTGGTTGGGGTTGGCGACCAGCATGATTGGCACCGACGCGATCCGCCCCACCGGCTCGAAGTCGCGTTCGATGCTGAACGGAATCTTGGTGCCGAGGAAGGGGTTCATCGTCACCTGGCTCGACGCGATCACCAGCGTATAGCCGTCCGGCGCCGCATGGGCGACGTAGTCGGCGCCAAGGTTGCCGCCCGCGCCGGGCTTGTTCTCGATGACGATGGTCTGGCCCAGCAACTGGCCCATCTTGGGCGCAATCAGCCGCGCCAGGATGTCGTTGCCGCCGCCGGGGGCGAACGGCACTACCAGGGTGATCGGCTTCTGCGTGGGGAAGGGCGCCTGTGCCGCCGCGCCCAGGGCGGTGGCTGCCAGCATGCCGGCCAGCGCCAGGCGTGCGAATCGGGTAATGCGAGTCATGCTTTGTCTCCTGTGTGTGTGTTTTCAAACGCTCAGCGGCCCGTGTAGCGGGGCTGGCGCTTCTCGGCAAATGCCTGCCGGCCTTCGGTCCGGTCGGCGGTATCGCGCAGCACGCCCCAGTAGAGTTCAGTCAGCTGCTGCGCATCGGCTTCGCTGAGGTGGCTGGTCTGGCGCGACAGCCGCTTGACTGCCTGAACCGCCAGCGGTGCATTGGCGGCGATGCAGGTGGCGATGGTCAGCGCACGGTCGAGCAGCGCGGCTGGCGCCACCGACTCGGTGACCAGGCCAATGCGCGCGGCCTGCACCGCATCGATCCGCTCGCCGGTCAGCACCATCTGCATCGCATGCGCCGCCGGCACGGCCTTGAGCAGGCGATGCAGGCCGGAAACGGCGGGGATCGATCCGACCGCGGCTTCGGGCAGGCCGAAGCTCGCCCGCTCCGACGCAATCCGCACATCGCATTGCAGCGCGATCTCCAGCCCGGCCCCGAGGCAATGCCCGTTGACGGCAGCGATCAGCGGCTTGCACAGGCTCAGGTCGGTCAGGTCCATCAGCCGGATATAGAGGCCGAGGTCGGCCGCCTGCTCCGGCGCGCGGAACAGCGCTTCCGGGTAGGTGGCGGGCGAACTGCGCGTGCCCTTCAGGTCGGCGCCTGCGCAGAAGGCGCGCGTGCCGGCGCCGGTCAGGACGGCCACGCGCAGGTCGTCGCGGTCGCGCACTTCGGTGAGATGCGCGCGCAGTTCGCGCAGCGCGGTCACGTCCAGCGCATTGAGCGCCTCGGGCCGGTTGATCGTCAGCACGGCGACCGCGCCTTCGGTGTGGAGTCGTACGGTCATGGCGGCCTCCTTATACGCTCGGCGACGACAGGCTGCGCCCGCCGCAGACATAGAGCGTCTGCCCGGTCACGTACGACGACTGCGGATCGAGGAAGAAGCTGACCGCGTTGGCGATGTCGTCGGCGGTGCCGATGCGCTGCACCGGGACCGACTTTTGCAGCCGTGCCTGCACCTCGGGCGTAAAGCCGCGGAACAGCGGGGTATCGACGATGCCCGGCGCCACCGCATTGACGGTGATGCCCTTGGCCGCGAACTCGATCGCCAGCGAGCGCGTCAGGCTGACCACACCACCCTTGGCTGCGGAGTAGTTGGCTTGCCCGAAACCGCCGAGCCAGGCCCGGGACGAGATATTGACCACGCGCCCGTAGCCGCGCTCGACCATGCCCGGCAGCGCCGCGCGGCAGCACAGGAACTGCGAGCGCAGGTTGGTATCGATGACCAGGTCCCAGTCCTCGTCGGTCATCTTCAGGAAACGCATGTCGCGGACCGCGCCGGCGTTGTTGACCAGGTAGTCGACGCGGCCGCTCCGCGCCTGCACTTGCGCGAAGGCGTCGTTGACCGCTGCCGAGTCGGTCAGGTCGACGCTGGCGCCAATGGCGTTGAAGCCCTCGGCGACCAGCGCGCCGACGGCGGCATCGAGCGCGGCCGCGTCGCGGTCGAGCAGGGCCACGGCCAGCCCCTGGCGGGCCAGTTGCGTGGCGATGCCCAGGCCGATGCCGCGCGCGGCGCCAGTGACCACGGCTACATGGGAAGGATCGAAGCGTTGCGTGCCCATCTCAGACTCCCAGCAAATGGACGGAAGAGGCGGCGTGGTCCACGCCCGCGATGCCGCCGCCGGTGCATTGCGTCAGGCCGATGCGCGCATCCGCCACCTGGCGTTCGCCGGCGCGGCCTTGCAGCTGCCACAGGATCTCGACCATCTGCGCCACGCCGGTGGCGCCCAGCGGATGGCCCTTGGCCAGCAGGCCGCCGCTCGGGTTGACCGGCACGCGCCCGCCCAGGCGCGTCGCGCCGGATTTGAGCAGGGGCACGGCGTCGCCGCGCGGTGCCAGGCCGAGGGCTTCGTAGTAGAGCAGTTCGGCGATGGTGAAGGCGTCGTGCAGCTCGACCACGTCGACGTCCTGCGGGCCGAGACCGGCCTGTTCATAGGCCTGGCGCGCAGCGCGCGCGGTGATCTCGGCATCGAGAATGTCGTCGTCGGCCTCCTCTCGCATGCCCGACACCACTACCGACGAGAGCACCTTCACCGGCCGCGCCTGCGCCGGGCGGCGCGTGCTCAGCACCACCGCCGCCGCGCCATCGACCTGCGACGGGCAGCACTGCAGCAGCGTCAGCGGGTCGGCAATCATGCGCGAGGCCAGCACTTCCTCGACCGTGGTGGTCTTGCGCTGCTGGGCATACGGGTTCAGCGAGCCGTGGTAGCGGTTCTTCACGGCCACTTCGGCGAGGTCGGCAGGATTGGCGTCGCGCTCGTGCAGAAAACGCGTGCCGCGCATCGCATACACCGCGGGCAGCACCATGCCCGACTTCGCATAGAGCTCGGTCTTTTGGTCATTGCGCTGCAGCGGGATGGTGCCGCCGCCGAGCGCGGTCAGCTGCTCGATGCCGAAGACCAGCACCGTGTCGTATTGCCCGGCCAGCAGCGCGTGCCGTGCCAGGTGCACGCCGGTGGCGCCGCTGGCGCAGGCGTTCTCGACGTTGTAGACCGGGATGCCCTTGAGCCCCAGGTCGCGCACGATCAGCTGGCCGAGAATCATGCCGCCCAGCACGTTGGCGCAGTAGACCGCCTGGATGCGCCCGGCCGGCACCTCGGCATCGGCCAGCGCCTTGAGGATCGCCTGTTGCGCCAGTTCCGGCGCCAGCACGCCGGGGTGGCGGCCGAACGGCGTCATCGCGCCGCCGTGGATATAGATGTCTTGCATCTTGCTTACCTTTCCTTTTCTCGATCGTTCAGGCTGTGACGGCCTCGAAGACATAGCCCAGCCCGGCGTCATGCCGCTGCGCGTAGCGTTCGCCGATGACCGGGCGCGCCGTGCCCTGCAGGCGGCCGAAGATGCGCACCGGGCCGACGAAGTCGACATAACCCAGCGCATACGGCGGCTGCCCGCTTTTGGGCGCGGGGTGGATCACGGTGAAGCTGTAGAGCACGCCCGTGCCGGTGATGGCGACGGTTTCGTGGCCGTCCGCCAGCGGCGAGTCGGCGGGCAGCGCCGGGAAGATCCACTCGCCGGTGGCACGATCACGCGAGGCAAGCAGGTGGGGAACGGGTTCCGCGCTCCAGAGCGGATAGGGCTGGTCTGACATGGCTGTCTCCTGTGGGTTGGCCTTGGCGTAATTGTTGTCGTCGTCGGCCTGCGCGACAAACGATATTTCCGGCGTTTTCGGTTGAGAAAAAGTCAAGCGAAGGGCCAGAATGAGATGTCTGGAAAGGCGCTTTGTCTGGGGCCGGAGTCAGCCGTTCAGGTCTTGCGCTGCCGCGTTGCCTCGACTTCGGAGCGGGCGATCACACCCACGCCGATGCGCCATTCAACGCCGTGCCGCGCGGGCGCGGATCGCCTTCGACCGCACGGGCACCATCGGTGTACGGATCGAACTTTCGCCGCGGAGTGGCCGAGACCTCGCCGCGGTCGAGGCCGGCAACGAGCGCGGCGGCGCCACGGTTATGCGCGCCTTCGGAGAAGGTGTCGAAACTGCCCTGCCGCTGGCCGTCGGTGAACACGTCATGCGTGCGCGCTGCCACGCTGGCGGGCGCGCTGTTGCCGGCTGGCGCGGCATTGGCGTTCTGGGGGGAGACGGCGACCACCAGCGAGATGGCGGCGGGAACAAGGGTGCGTGCGAGTTGGGCAATCATGATGTCGCTCCTGGAGACTGGTCATCGAAGAATGAGGCGGACGGTGGGTGCTGCGCATATCCCGGTGTGGTTCCGGGGATGGCGCCGTGCAGCCGCCGTTGAGACCAATCTAGGCGTGGAGCGGACGTCGCACTAGGGAGTGGAATGGCGCTTCACTAGCAACTTACGGTTGCTAGTGCGGGGTAGCAGGCTCAGGGCAGAGCCTGTCAGATTTCTTGTGTGTTGAGGTCATGAGACGATATCGAAAGAAACGCCCTTATGACCGAAACAACAAGC
>NZ_JBYSYC010000028.1:0-111402 GCF_058782875.1 Cupriavidus sp. FW305-F7
GCTTGTTGTTTCGGTCATAAGGGCGTTTCTTTCGATATCGTCTCATGACCTCAACACACAAGAAATCTGACAGGCTCACAATGCCTGTCGCGGAACCTTCTTTGCTCATCATTTCTCCGTGTCGCAAGTCTAGCCTTGGTAAACCTCTTGGCTCGTAGAGGACTCTGCAGCTTCTTTCAGCTGCAGGCACGGTAGTTCTCGGCACCATTAAGCTACGAGACTCCACCAATCGCGCGACATACCAGCTAGGCGTAAGAATGGTGGTCGGCGGCGGCGGAAACGACGGCCGTTCCTCGCAGTGCGCCCTCGTCACAAAAAGTAGCGGAAGACGCGTCGAACAGACCAACCCAACGACCGTCGTCAGCCTCCGGTCGGCGGCCCAAGTGCGGGCCGGCCATTTGCGTTTATTGGGCGAAGTACCGCGGTCGATCGAGGTCCACGATGAGGCTCGGCTGTTTGGGCTCCCAGTTCAGCACCTGCCGCGTATGCTGGCTCGACGCCCGATTGTCGACCGCTGCGAAGCCAGCAAACCATCCGAAGTGCTCGGCTGCCTGCTCCGGCGTGATGCTGACTGTCGGCAGACCCAGACGACGACCGATCACGGTGGCAATATCGCGCAACGGTACGCCCTCTTCGGCGGTCGCGTGATAGCGGGCTGCGATGCCTCTCTCGGCAGCCAGCCGGAAGACTTTGGCGGCATCCCGCCGGTGCACCGCCGGCCAATGGTTCAAGCCCTCGCCAACATAGGCCGACACGCCTTTCTCACGTGCTATGGCGATCAGCATCGGCACAAAGCCGTGGTCACCATCTCCGTGCACCGAGGGCGGCAGGCGGACCACCGACACGTTCGTTCCGCGCTCCATCAGACCCGTCGCCGCCACTTCGGTCGCTACGCGCGGGAACGGCGCCATACTCATGTCCGGCACCTGATCCTCCGTCGTCACACCGCCAGGCGCCAACAGGCCCGTGCCGGAGGTGATCACCACCGGCTTGCCCGATGCCCCCACCGCTTCGCCCATCGCCTCGATCACGCGGCGGTCGTTTGCACTGTGCTCGGCAAACTTTGAAAAGTCGTGGTTGAACGCCGTGTGGATGATCGCGTCGGCCTGCGTCACGCCGCGCAAGATGCTGTCGATATCGTCCAGATTGGCGAAGTGCGCCGTCGCACCAACATCACGCAGCCACGCCGCACCAGCCTCCGACCTTGTCATCCCGATCACCGGATGACCCGCGGCCAGCAGTTCATCGACCACGGCTGCCCCTACGAAACCCGTTGCGCCGGTCACGAAAATACGCATGGAAAGTACCTCCTCGTTGAGAGATGAGGTGCATTCTTGCTCTATGATTTATAGGGGTAAAGTAGTGGCTTTATACTGGTAAATGGGCTAACAGGATAATCACGATGGCCACCGGCGAGAACCTGCTCGGCGCCTACCTGCGCGACCGCCGCGCCAAGTTGGACCCGGCCGCCTTTGGCATCTCGCCGGCTCGTCGTCGCACCCCAGGCCTGCGCCGCGAAGAGGTTGCCCACCGCGCCAGCGTCAGCGTCACCTGGTACACCTGGCTCGAGCAAGGCCGAGGCGGTGCGCCATCCTCCGAGGTGCTCAACCGCATTGCCCGCGCCTTGCTGCTCACCGACGTTGAACGCGAACACCTGTTTCTGCTCGCTCAGGGGCGCCCTCCCGAGGCCCGCTACCAGCCGAGCGAGGGCATTACCCCAACCCTGCAACGCATATTGGATTCGCTTACCTTCAGTCCCGCTCTGGTCGTACGCGCCTTCACGCGCGACATCATCGCCTGGAACCATGCCGCCACCGCCGTCTTGGTGGACTACGCCGCCCTGCCTCCCAAACAGCGCAACGTCTTGCGCTTACTCTTCTGCAACCCGACCGTTCGTGCCCGCCAACCGGATTGGGAAAGCGTCGCCCGCTTCGCCGTCGCCACTTTTCGTGCCGATGCCGCCCGCGCCGGCGCAGCCCTTGCCATCGAGATCAGAACCTTAGTCGAAGAACTCTGCGTGGATAGTCACGAATTCGCCACCCTGTGGGGCGAACACGATGTCTGCAACCATGGGGAAGGGCTCAAAGCCATCAATCACCCCACGGTCGGCTTACTATCACTCGAATATTCAGCATTTTCTGTAGACGGGCGGCCGGATCTGAATATGGTGATCTATACGCCTGAGACTGAAGCAGACGCAGAAAGGGTAAGAGCGTTGGTGGCCGCGTATTCTTGATGCATCGGCACGTCATGCTGTGCCCCGGCCCCTGTTTTCACTGTCCTTGTACTGCCGCCCTGTTCAAGCTGTCGTCCCCTTCAGCCGAATACCGTAAATCCTGATGGCCCACACCAGGGATGTGTTGAAATTCTGATCCGTTAGAGTTGGATAACGAGCCCTTTCCCTGCCGATTCGTGGTACCAGCATTTACTCAGTCCGAGCGGCATACCTTCGGGCCGCTTCTCGAACGGGGGCGATGAGCGGCTCGAGTCGCGTGACTGCGGCTGCGAGAACTTCCGGGGCGACCCTTTCCGGATCCCCTGCGTCGAATGGCGGCTTCGGGTCATACTCGAAGACGAGCTGAATCATCTTGGCCACGTCACTCCCTCGCAAAATCGCCGCGAGCTGTAGCCCGAAATCGATGCCAGCGGTAACGCCGCCGCCTGTCACGCGATTTCGGTCAACTACGAACCGCGCCTTGCTTGGGATCGCTCCATAGTCGGCGAGGATTTCGCGATAGGCCCAATGCGAAGTAGCGTGATAGCCCTTGAGCAACCCAGCGGCGGCGAGGATCACAGATCCAGTACACACGCTGGTGACATAGGTCGCGTTCTCGCCAATCCTCGCCAAGAATTCCAGTGTTTCGGCGTCTTCGACCATCAAATGCGTGCTGATACCGCCTGGAACCAGGACGATATCGTAATCGGCTTCACACTCCGAAAAGGACTTCGCCGGAGTGATGCAGATCTGCCGGTCGGTCACGACGGGCTCGGTGGTCCTGCCTACCACGTCGACATGTACGCCGGGGAGACTGGCAAGAATCTGATGCGGGCCGATCAGATCCAACGCCGTGAACTTCGGGTAGGCGAGCATCGCAACGCGCGTGGAAGCAGTCATCGTCGTAGACATATTATTCACCTTTGATTTTGATTCGATCGATCTTAGCCAACTGGAATCCTGCCAGTGGCTACGAATGGGGCACGTGTGGTATCGGCATCAGCGCACGGCGATGCCGAGCTGTATTGCGATCTCGCGTGCGGTGATTTCCCGTTGGGCGGTGAGGCCGGCCGATGCTGCGCGCGCGGCGGCGAGCACATCGACAGGCGCTGTTTCCGGCGTGCCACTATTGAAAGGTGGTTCGGGCGCGTAAGCCATATAGAGCTGGATGCGTTGTGCTACGGCGTCGCCAAACATCTCGGCCGCGAGTCGCAGTGCACCATCAATGCCGGACGTTACACCCGCGGCGAATATCCAGTCGCCGTCAACGACGACTCGTTCATCGACAGGGGTCGCACCGAACAGCGGCAGAAGATGAAACGAGTTCCAGTGGGTCGTCGCGCGCCGGTCGCGCAGCAATCCTGCAGCGCCAAGCAGCAGGGCGCCGGTACAAACGGAGAAGACCTTTCGCGCGCCTGCCGCCTGCGCCCGCAGCCAATCGAGCACGACTTGGTCGTGCATTAGCGCCTGTTGCCCGGGGCCACCCGGCACGTGCAGGATATCAAGCGGTGGCGCGTCATGCAGCGTCGCGTCCGGGACCAGGCGCAACCCCTGCACGTCACGCACGGGCTCGGCAGTGCGCGCGTAAAGCCGGTGCGTGGCGCCTGGCAGGCGCGATAGGACTTCGAATGGGCCAGTCAGATCGATTTGGTCGAGTCCATCGAATACGAGCGAACCGATGGTGAGTTGCGTGTCTTCGTGCGGCATGAGTCTCTTTGCTAGCGGAAAGTGGGCGAAGTCGGTTCGAGCGCGGGGGCCTCCGAATTGGTGCCGACTCGATCGCCGGATTTCTGGCGACGATCGAACTCGACACGGGTAATGTATTGCGCTAACGTTTGGCGATGTTGCCAATGAACCCACAAATCCCGCCACACCGTTCGCCATTGCCGAGACGCATCGAGCTTGTGGCATTCCCGGACGTCCAGATACTCGACATCGCCGGGCCAGCGCAGGTTTTCACGGCGGCAAATGAACTTGCCGTAGAGAGCGGTGACGCGATGCCATACGAAGTTCGGCTTGTCGCGCCCGCGGGTACCCGGGTGAAGAGCACGTCGGGGCTTTCGTTCGTGACCGAACCCTTGATCAACGACCCCGTGCCGCCTGACACGCTTATTATCGCCGGCGGCCGAGGCGTCGCAAAGGCGGCGCAGGACGATGCGTTGCGCGACTGGATTTCCACTCGCGCCGCCGGCGCACGGCGCGTGGCATCGGTATGTACCGGCGCGTTTTTGCTGGCTGCCACCGGCCTGCTCGACGGACGCCGTGCAGTCACGCACTGGCGGCATTGCGATCAGCTATCGCGCGAGTATCCACAGGTGCAAGTCGATTCCGATCCGATCTTTGTGCGCGACGGAAACATCTGGACGTCCGCCGGAGTCACAGCGGGAATTGACCTTTCGCTCGCGCTGGTCGAAGCGGATCTCGGTCGTGCGATAGGGCTCGACGTTGCGCGCAACCTTGTGGTTTTCGTCAAACGACCCGGCGGCCAGGCGCAATTCAGTGCCGCGCTGGCGCTGCAGGCAACAGGCGAGCGTTTCGCAAAGTTGCATGAGTGGGTGGCGGAGCATCTGGCCGACGATCTGTCGTTGTGCCGCCTCGCGCAGGAAGCCGGCATGAGTGAGCGCACCTTTTTACGTCGCTATCGCGAGTCCACCGGACTGACGCCATTACGTGCCGTGGAACGACTGCGCGTCGAGGCTGCACGACAGATGCTCATCGAGACGCAACTGCCGATCAAACGCATCGCGGCGCGTTGCGGCTTTGGGTCAGAAGAAACCATGCGACGTACGTTCGTACGCTTTCAGCAAGTCAGTCCGAGCGATTTTCGCGATCGGTTCGGACATGTGTCCTGAGCCAGCACTGGACGTTCGGAGCAATTAACCGTGGTCCACGCCAGAAGTCACGGCGCCCGACGAGATCGGCGTCCAGAACTATTACACGCTCTTCTTCACGGTCAACGAGTCAGACTTCCGCCTAGGGTATCCAGTAGATTTTTTGCCTGCTGCCAGTCAGCGGTGTCGAACCCTTCGACAACGGCCTCCTGGACCCCCGCCAACGTCTGCCGCGCGTCTTGCGTCTTTCCCTGAAGTTGCCATAGCCGCGCCAGGCTCACCGCGGCGCGCAGTTCAAGCGATTTTGCACTTTCCTTGCGGGCAAGCATGATGGCCCGATGAAAGCACGCTTCCGCTAATCCGCGGTCGGCGGACAGGTCTGGCTGGACGGTGGTACGCTCGAGCAGCAGTTCTCCCTTGAGCCGATGCAGCTCCGCTTCATAGTGGTGCTCCCTCGTGATGCTTCCGAGGATAAAGGTGTCGGCCAGGACGTCCAGACCCGCCTGGGCTTGGCCCGCGTTCGCATAGGTTTGGGCCAGCAGGGCCAGTTGAGTGGGCCGTCCCATCTCGGCGCCGGTGGCCTGATAAGCGGCGACGCCCTGCAGTATCTGAGCGATGCCTTCCTCGCCGCTTCCCTGGTCGGCCAGTGCCCAACCCCGCAGGACGGTCCCCCATGCCAGCCAGAACGGAAAACCTTGTTCGACCGAAAGCGCAATGGCCGCTTCGGCGTACTCGCGGGTCAGCGCCGCCTCATGTCGGAATTGATGCAACTGCGCTGCGTAGACCAGGGCGAGCGCCATGCTGAAAGGGTGAGAGACCTCCCGGGCCAATGCCAGCGCCTCCTGGCAATGTTTGCTAGCCTGAGCCGGGAAGCCCAAATACCACTCGGCCCATGCCAGGAAGCTGAGGCCGCGGACCCTAGGGTCCTGCCCATAGAGCGCGGCATGGATGGGATGCTGTTCAGGCCTATAGTAGGCAATACCTCGCTCCAGGTGCTGCTGAGCGGCGCGGAAATCTCCCATGAAAAGTGAGGATCCGCCCAGTGCAATATGTGCCTGTCCGAGCCACACCGGATCCTGCGTGTTCTCGGCGAGGCCGAGCAGCGCCTCACCCAGCTGATAGGCTGTCTCGTGCTGTGCGCGGATGAAAAAAAACATCCGCAATCCCAGCTTCACCTGGAAGAGCTGCGACTGATCGCCACCTTTGTCACACAAAGCCAGCGCCCGCGTATAGTTGGCCTCCACTTCGGCAGCGGCGTAACCTCGCGCGGCAATCAGAGCCTGCCCAAGCGTGATGCGAAGTGTCAGTTCCAGGTGGGCGCGCTCCGACGTGTCAGGCAGGCCGGTAATTAGTGCCAAAGCCTTGCTGAGGTGACTAATGGCATCAAGATTGGCCGAACGGTCGACGGCCTGGCGCCCGGCACAATACAGATACTCTACCGCCTTGGGGACGTTGCCGCTGTGACTGTAGTGGTGTGCCAGCTCGCTGTAGTGGTCTTTCAACTGGTGATGGAAGAGGGCCTCGATGGCCCGGCCTGTGCGCTCATGCAGTGCGCCGCGCTGTTCCGAGAGCAAGGAGTTGCCGGCCACTTCCTGGGTCAGGGCGTGCTTGAATGCGTACTCCACTTCCGGAAAGGCAGGCTGGCTGTAAATAAAATCTCCAGTCTGCAGGCCGTTCAGCAAGGGGTAGAGGTGCTCATCAGACTGTCCAGAGACTTTCCGGACCAGGCTCAAAGAAAATTCCTTGCCGATGATGGCCAGGGTCTGCAGCAAATCCTTTTGCGCCAATGGCAGTCGGTCTATGCGTGCTGCCAACACGCCTTGTACCGTGGTCGGAATATGTAGCGCGGCTGGGGTCGTCTCGATCCGGTAATGACCAGGCTCGCCGAGCAGTGCCTTTTCCTCGACTAGCGTCTGGACAACCTCTTCCATGAAGAAGGGATTGCCGTCGGTCTTCTGCAGGATGAGATGCTTAAGCGGCTTGAGTCCGGTGGCATCGCCCAGCAGTGCGCTGAGCAGGCCTTGCGCCTCGGTTGGGCCGAGGGGATTGAGCCGCAATTCAATGGCATTGTCCTTTCCTCTCCATGCGGGCCGATACTCTGGCCGGTAGTTCAGGAGGACGAGGATCCGTGCGGCTCCTACGCGCTCGATGAGGAAGGCAAGGAACGCTTCCGTCTCGCTATCCAGCCATTGGAGGTCCTCGAACAGGACCTGCACGGGCTGATTACCGCTCTCGTGCACCAGCAGGCACGTGACAGCATCGAAGGTGCGTTCGCGCCGAACGTTGGCTCCCATGTCCAGCAGCGTCGCGTCGGCGTCGCCGATGCCCAGCAGATGGAGCAGGTAGGGCAGGCGGTCTTCCAGGCTGCGATCCAGCGTGATCACCTTGCCCGCGATCTTTTCGCGGCAACGTCGCTCATCGTCCTGGGCGGTCAGCTGAAAATAGTTCCGCAGGAGTTCAATGAGCGGCAAATAGGCAAAGGCCTTGCCATGCGATACCGAGAAGGTCTCCAGCACCAGGCAACTGCTTGGCGAGCTCGTCTTGAACTCGTGGAACAGCCGCGACTTGCCGACTCCGGCTTCCCCCATCACCGCGACGATCTGCCCGTGTCCGGACGTGGAAACCTCAAGCGCTCGGTGTAGCGCCTCCAGCTCGGCTTCGCGGCCCACGAAGCGAGCCAGCCCGCGATGCGCTGCCACTTGCAAGCGCGTGCGCAGCGCACCGAGGCCGAGCAACTGATAGACCGCGAGCGGCTTGGGGATGCCTTTGACCTGCGCAGTTCCGAGCGCCTTGAACTCGAAGTACCCCTGCGCGAGCTTGTGGGTGGATTCGCTCACGAGGATAGAAGAGAGCGCCGCCATGGTCTCCATCCGCGAGGCAATGTGGATCGTGTGCCCCACCGGGTCATAATCGGTGTGCAAATCGTCCTTGCGGATCGAGCGCACGACCACCTCGCCCGTGTGAATGCCTACCCGAATCTGCAGCGAAACGCCTTGCTCCAGCCGAAGCTTGTCACTGTGCCGCTGCATCGCCTCCTGCATCCGCAGCGCAGCGTACAAGGCGCGCTTGGGATGATCCTCATGGGCGATGGGCGCGCCGAACAGCGCCAGAATACCGTCGCCCAACGACTTTGCCACGTAGCCCTCGTAGTAGTGGACGGCTTCCATCATCAGTTCGATGACCGGTGTGATCAGGCGGTGAGCGTCTTCCGGGTCGCGGTCGTGGATCAGGGCAGTCGAGCCGGCCATATCGGCGAACAGGACGGTGATGGTCTTGCGTTCGCCGCCGGCATCGCCGCGGGCCTCGAGGGCTGCCTGCTCGGCCCGGATACGCTCGGCGAGGTGCGATGGGGTGTAACGAATGGGGCCGGCGGATGATTCCTGCGGCAACTCACCGACGGGCGTGCCGCATGCATTGCAGAAGCGTGCGGTCGCAGTTAATTCTTTGCCGCAACGCACGCAAATTCGCGCCAGCCTTACGCCGCATTGCTCGCAGAATTTCGCTCCATCGGCATTCTCGAACCGGCAATTTGCGCAGCGCACCATGGGAGCCTCCTCCCGAACTTGCTGCAGCCAATTAGATACCCCGATATCTTTCGTCGCAAGCCCAGTGCCGTCATGCCCCGGGATCAGGCTTGGCATTCGTATGCCAGCCATCTCGATGTCCAGGTCTGACCCGCGGAAATTGCTGGGGACAGCTGGCTGGCTAGGCCGAGAATGTTGTGCTTGACGCGATCACCAGTTCGCGAAAATCCGAAAGAAACGATCCAATTTGCTGCGTGGTCAGTCGAGCGCTGGTGACTCGGATGCCCGATTGCCCTTCGACGACGAAGTCACTACCCGTGCGTACCATCCATCCCTTCGCCAACAGCCATTGAGCCACCATGGCCTCGTCCTTCAAAGGAATCCACACATTGAGGCCGACCTTGCCTGGGACGTCGACCCCAATCGACAGGAGGCCTTCCTTGAGTGTGACGAAGCGCTCGCGATAAGCCTGCCCGGCGAGCCTGATTCGGTCTTGCACTCGCTGATCGTTTAGCAGCGCGAGCGCTGTCTGTTGGAGCAGCGAACTGACCCAGCCCATGCTGGTAGCTTGGGAGTACTCCAGCTTCGCAAGCGTTACAGGGTCTCCGCAAGTGACTGAAACGCGCAAATCCGGCCCCAGAAACTTGGAGAAGGAGCGCACCGTGAGCCATCGAGCGCTCTCCGCGTGCCACGGCTCGTATGGCGCCAGCTCCAGCAGACTGGAATGGTCGTCGTCAATGAAAAGCACCTCGTCACGCCCACGCGCAATGGTCCGCAACTCGCGTGCACGCCGGGAACCCGTTGCCGCGCCGGTCGGGTTTTGCGCGCGCGAGGAAAAAATCACTGCGCGACAATCAGAGGACAGTGCATTCCTCAACGCTTCTGGCCGGATCCCCTCGTCATCCATCTCCATCTGCACAGCTCGTAAGCCTAGCGACCGCACCAAGGCCAGCGTCGTCATATAGGTGGGCGTCTCAACGGCGATCTTGTCTCCAGGTTTGACGTGGGTACGAAGCGCTCGCTCCATGGCGTCCAAGGCGCCGCTTGAGACAAAGATTCCGTGAACCGTCGAGAAGTCCGACTCAAAAAAAGAAGTCGCCCAACCCACCAGTTCCGCAACGTTACGCCGCTCTCCGTAAAGCCGTGGCGAAGAAGGGGTGGTTGCAAATGCACTCAGAATCTCGTCGCGCGTGGGCAAGAAGGCCGGGTCTGGATTGCCATCATGTGCCGCAACCACACCGCTGACCGTGACGGAGGGCGGCGCAATGGGCACTGGTGCGTCGAGATGCCGCTTCGCGACCACGGTACCGCGTCTGCCTGCCGTCACGATGACACCACTTTCAATCAGCATCCGGTAGGCCGTAGCCACCGTGTTCTTGTTGATACCGAGCGACTCGGCTAAGGCACGCACCGTCGGCAGCTGCTCTCCTGCGGCAAGTTTGTTGTCGTAGACGGCCCGCTCAATGGTCCGAAACAGGTCTTCGGCCTTCCTTCCTCCGACTGCAAATCGGCTTGGGTCAAACATGCTTTTGTACTGGTCCAAAGTTTAGGAACTCATTATACGTCCCCTTAGCATCGGGCTGAACCATAGCGCAAGCCCTATGGGAGCGTGTTAACCCTGATGCGCCGAGCCCGAAAAAGCGCCTATAGTTGTCCCGGTACAAACATACTATTGTACCGGTACAAACACACGAGAGGAAAATTGAGATGCAGAAGATTCCGGCGGACCGGCACCTGAAGATCGGCGGTTTGATCTTCCCCAACATGGATCAATGTGACTTCACCGGCCCATTCGAGGCCTTGTCGCGCATTCCGAACTCCACGTTCCACACGCTGTGGAAGAACAAGGAAATTGTTCGCGATATGCGAGGCATGCAGCTCGTTGCAGATACTTCCTTCGATGAGGCTCCGCAACTTGACGTCCTGCTCGTGCCGGGAGGCTATGGCCAGGAGGAAGCGGCGGCGGATGAGACTGTCCTCGCCTTTATCCGCCAGCAAGCTGAACACGCCCTATATGTTTACTCGGTGTGTACTGGCGCTCTGCTCTGTGGCGCGGCTGGCTTGTTGCATGGGCGCAGGGCGACCACGCACTGGACAGCGATGGAAGTGCTGCCCCTCTATGGCGCCGTGCCAAGCGAGGAACGGGTCGTCATCGACGGCAACTATGTCAGCGCGGGTGGCGTTACATCGGGCATCGATGGTTCCCTGGTCTTGGCTTCACTGCTCCGTGGAGAGCGGTTAGCGAAAGAACTCCAACTTTATATGGCCTACGACCCGCAACCCCCCTTTGACGCAGGGTCCCCGGCGACCGCGCCCAGCGACATTCTGAGCACCGTCCGTGCGCGAGCATCTCAAATCACCGAGCAACGCTTGGCGAGCGCCCGCCAATATGCTGAGCGAGCCTTGGATCTAGCCTAACCATTCTTTGAGCATGATGCCGTCCACACCACTTATTGATATTGCGTCTGCCGAATCGCTAGCCATTTCGCTCACGCAGCAGTTCGTCAAGGTCGACACTGTGAATCCGCCCGGCAATGAAAGCGCGCTCGCTCGCCTGATCGGCGCACTATTGGCGGAAGCAGGGTTGCAGACGACGTTCCATACGCTAGCTGACGGAAGAGAAAGTCTGGTGGCGTGGACTGGCTCAGCCAATGAAGGGCCAAAGCTGTGTTTCACGGGGCATCTCGACACGGTGCCGTTTGGATCTGCGCCATGGAGTCTGTCGCCACTTTCCGGTGAGATTCAGGGCGACAGGCTGTATGGTCGCGGGTCGTCAGACATGAAGGCTGGTATCGCGGCGTTTATTGCCGCCTTACTCCGGCATCGCGAAACGAACGGACAGCATGCCGCGGTTATCCTGGTCTTGACCGCCGGCGAGGAGACGGGGTGTGAAGGTGCCAAGGCTCTACGGACCCTTACGCAGCCGGCTTTCAATGTTGGTGCCATGGTGGTGGGTGAGCCAACTGCCAACGAGGTCGTGATCGGCCACAAGGGGGCTTTGTGGATTCGGGCCCAGGCGCAGGGTATTACGGCCCATGGCGCTATGCCGGAGCGCGGGGACAACGCGATTTATCACGCTGTCGATGCCATACACAAGCTTCGACTATTCAACTTCCATGCTCCGGAAGATGACCTCCTTGGCCACCCGACGCTCAACGTAGGGACGATCTCCGGCGGTCTCAATGTCAATTCGGTGCCTGACCAAGCTTTGTTTGAGGTCGATGTACGGACGGTTTGTGGGATGCCGCATGACAAGTTGCTCGACGAACTCGGCGCTTACCTTGGCGACCGTGTAGCGCTTAGAGCGAAGCTCGACGTGCCCGCTCTGCGACAGGAGATGAGGAGTCCGTGGATCGCACACGTCAGCAGAATGGTCAGTCAGATCACCGGCTCTCAAAACGGCGGACGCGCAGTCTCATTCTTTACGGATGGTCCCGTCCTCAGGGAAATTTTTGGGGCCGTCCCCACCGTGATTCTCGGTCCCGGCGAACCATCCATGGCGCACAAGACGGACGAGTATTGCAACGTGAGTTCGATTATCGCTGCCGTAAATATCTATGCGCGGATCATCGAGGCTTGGGAAAGCAAAAGGGAACAATGAAATGTCATATCAACAAGTAGCAGATGGACCGATCGATTGCGAATGGTTGACGGAATCTAGAGAGTTCGTCGTCGTATCTCGTGGACGCAGTTTTACGATTGTTGTATTGCTGCTTGCCTTCGCGATTTACTATTTTGCACTTTTGCTAGGTGCGGCCTATTGGAGCGACGTGCTCTCGATACGAATCGTAGGGGCGGTTAACGTCGGCATGATATTGGCCATTTCCCAGTATCCGGTCGCTGGCCTCATTGCTGCCATCTACGTTTGGAGAATGCGTAAATTCGACAAGCTGATCGAAGGATCCGGTAAGGATACCGCCGTAGGGAGCAAGAAATGAGAAATTTTCTGAAATCGCCCACTTTAAAATTGGGGATCGTGATGGCGATTTTTACGATCGTGCCAAATTCAGTCCGCGCTGCATCTGAACTGATTGAGCCAAGGTTTCGCGGCCTTACCTTCGCCACATTTGCGTTGGTCATCGGTTTAACGCTTATCGCAACCTGGTATGCGGCACGTCGGAATGCCAGCGCCCGCGATTTCTATACGGGTGGGGGAATCTCCGGCCGGGCGAATGGCCTGGCCATTGCGGGAGACTATCTCTCGGCCGCCGCCTTCCTGGGCGTCTCCGGGTTGATTTCCCTATATGGCTACGATGGCATCCTGTATTTGATCGGTTTCTTCGTTGCGTTCATTCCCGTACTGCTGTTGATTGCGGAGCCATGTCGGAATCTCGGCCGCTATACACTGGGTGATGTCCTTGCCTATCGCAACAATTACCGCGCTTCCAAGATTGTCGCGGCGCTATCAAGTATCGTGGTGGCGATCTTCTACCTGATTCCGCAGATAGTAGGCGGCGCAACCCTCATCAAGGCGCTGGTCGGATTCCAGTATGAGGCCTCCGTCGTGATGGTTGGGCTGCTGATGCTGGTCTACGTCTTGTTTGGCGGGATGAGGGCGACGACGTATGTACAGATCATCAAGGCGATTCTGCTTCTGTTTTCTTGCGCGTTGATTGTGATTCTTGCGCTCTATCCATTCGGGTTCGACGTCAATTCTCTTTTCAATGAAGTTCTTTCGAGTCAAAAAGTTGCCCACCATTTGACTGCGGTTTTCCAGAATCAGAATGATGCAGTGGACGGGACCTCGCTGGCGCGGAAGTTCTTCGAGCCTGGCCTCTATTTGAAGAACCCTGTCGAACAGGTATCGCTGGGCTTGGCGCTTACGCTTGGGACGGCCGCCTTGCCTCACATCCTGAT
Source organism: Cupriavidus sp. FW305-F7 (assembly GCF_058782875.1). Taxonomy (NCBI): domain Bacteria; kingdom Pseudomonadati; phylum Pseudomonadota; class Betaproteobacteria; order Burkholderiales; family Burkholderiaceae; genus Cupriavidus; species Cupriavidus sp. FW305-F7. Next base: position 13,428 of record NZ_JBYSYC010000028.1, read on the forward strand.
GCGATTCTTCACGGTGAAGGATGCCAGGACTGCGCGCTCTTCTGTCTTGTGGGCCATGTTGTGGATTGGCGTCTGCCATCTCATGATTATCGTGATTGGCTTTTCTGCCGCCTACTATGTCGGACCCAGCACAATCCTTGCCGCAGATAAAGGGGGCACGCTCGCAGCACCTCTGCTAGCTCAGTTCCTTGGGGGTGGGGCAAACTCATTCGCTGGCAATCTCTTCCTCGGGTGGGTGGCGGCTGTCGCCTTTGCAACGATTGTCGCCGTGGTGGCAGGGCTTACGCTTGCCGCAGCCTCCGCCCTTGCCCATGACATCTACGTCGGGGCAATCCGTCGTGGTGAGGTATCCGAACGAGAGCAAGTGATCGCAGCCAAGGCCGCCGCCGCAATCGTTGGTGTCGTGGCAATTGTTCTGAGCATTCAGGCAAAGGGCCAGAACGTTGCGCATCTTTCAAGTCTGGCGTATGCCGTTGCGGCTTCCGCCAATCTCCCAGCGTTGTTGCTTACCCTGTACTGGCGTCGGTGTAGCACTGTCGGTGTTTGCGTCGGCGTCGTCGGGGGGACACTTGCAGCAGTCCTGCTTGTGCTGGTGTCGCCCAATATGCAGTATCCCTTGCTCGAGAGAGCGCAGGCTGAACGAACGCAAGCCACCGCCGCCAGGAAGATCGAGAACCTGACGGTAAAGATGGCGGCATCGACCGGAGCCGGCCGTGATGAGCTTGGGGCTGAACTATCAAAGGCGCGCGCCGCCATCGCGAGCGCACAGTCGACCATCGATGCGCTCCGCGATCGTCGGACAAGCTTGATTGGGCTCGAGGTGCCCCTATTCCCCTTGCGTAATCCGGCGCTCGTCACCGTTCCATTTGGCTTCATGTTGGTGTTCCTTTTTTCGGTACTCTTCCCGGATCCGCGTGCTCAATCGATCTGGACAAGAATGGTGGCCCAGCGAGAAACCGGCGCCAACGCAGCAGCAGCCATTTCGCACTAAGCATTGCGAAGTACGGAAACGCTCGATACAGCTGGCTAAGGCCAATCGATAATTTACGGCCTTAGATCTGATCGGTCGGCATGTTGGTGAAGTATGGACAGATACAGCTTTCAACGTGGTGTCGACCGATACAAGGAGCGTGAGATTACTTGTCAAAAACCAGGAGTCATGACCGACACCAATCGGTTATGCTGAACAAGCAGCACGCAAAAGTGGCCATTAGTTGTTGATGGCCACGATACGTCGCAGGAGAGACTGGGCAGGACACGTGCCCAGCGCCGACGGAGCAACCACCCCGGAAACTCTCAGGCAAAAGGACTGTGACGTCTACTGCAAATCTGGAGAGTGGCATGCCAGGCATGCCCACCGAAGGGGATGGCGCCGGCACCGTTGGCGCCTAAGCTCTCAGGTCCCGAGACAGATGGGGTGAACGGCCGGATCGTCCGGTCACGAATTTACTTCACAGGGACTGCCATGACGCATATTGTTATCGTCGGCGCCGGTATTTCCGGCGTCACTACCGCTTATACGCTCTCGAGACTTGGCTACCAGGTCACGGTCGTCGACCGCCAATTGTATCCGGCGATGGAAACGTCGTTCGCCAATGGTGGCCAGCTTTCCGCCAGCAATGCCGAAGTCTGGAACAGCTCTGGCACGCTGCTCAAAGGTATCAAATGGATGCTGCAGAAAGATGCCCCGCTGTTGCTCAATCCCAAGCCATCGTGGCATAAATACTCGTGGCTCGGAGAATTCGTCGCGAGCATCCCCCGCTACCGCCGCAACACGATCGAGACCACTCGGTTGGCCATCGAGGCACGCAAGTATCTGTTCGAGATGGCAGAGCGTGAGCAGATCGACTTTGACCTGCAGCATCGCGGCATCCTGCACATCTATCACGACAAAGCGAGCTTTGCGGCCGCAGGCAGGACCAACACTCTCCTCGTTGCCGGAGGACTTGAGCGTCATGCTGTGAGTCCGGAGGAAATCAAGACGATCGAACCAACGCTGCAAGGCCAGTACTACGGCGGCTACTTCACCGCGTCAGACGCCACCGGCGATATTCACAAGTTCACGCGCGGCCTCGCGCAGGCCTGTCATAAATACGATGTGTGCTTCCTGCATGGGGTGGACGTGCAGGCCGTCGAGATGACCGAACAAGGCGTTCGTCTCCTGTTGCAGACAACACTGGACGATAAGCTCTCGACCACGCGCGCTGACGTTGGGACGGAACTCGTCGCCGACGCGCTGGTTGTCTGCGCCGGTGTCGGGAGCCGCCATATCGCGCAAATGGTGGGGGATCGCATCAATGTGTATCCGGTCAAGGGCTATTCGATCACCGTGCATTTGGACGACGAAGCCAGTGTGCAAGGTGCGCCGTGGGTCAGCCTGCTGGATGAGAGCGCGAAGATCGTGACAAGCCGCCTGGGAGCGGGGCGTTTCCGTGTGGCCGGCACGGCCGAATTTAACGGTTACAACCGCGACATTCGCGCCGACCGCATCGAACCCTTGATCGCCTGGACACGCCGTAACTTCGCTATCGGTACTTCGCGTGTGGTGCCGTGGGCTGGCTTGCGCCCGATGATGCCTGACATGATGCCGCGCGTCGGCCGTGGCCGGCATGCACGCGTGTTTTACAACACCGGCCACGGGCATCTCGGTTGGACATTGTCGGGTGCGACTGCCTCGATGATCGCGAGCGTAGTCGACCGCGACTGTCCGCGCCACTAGTCCTGAAGGGCACGTTGCTGATGTCAGCGCTTTGCCGACTCACGCCCGGGTGTGGATAGCGTTTGGTCTTGCCAACGTCCGGATCGAGCTTCTCCACCGGTGTTGCTCCAGTGCCGTACCGGCACGCGTCATGCGGATCGGCTTCAGTACGGGCTGGCCGTGGGGCGCACGATGATCTCGCTGACGTCGACATCGGCAAGCTGTTCCACCGCGTACGCGATGGCCCGAGCAATCGCCTCAGGCTTAATGGCGATTCGGCGGAATGTTTGCATGGCTGCGCGCGCATTGTCATCGGTGATCGAGTTCGCCAATTCGGATTCGACAACACCCGGGCAGACGACAGTGACTCGGATCTTGTCCGTTTCCTGACGCAGGCCATCAGCGTCCCGGCGAATTGCGGGACCCAACGGGCGACGTCACCGGCAACAAAGCAAGTTATTGGGGACGGCTTTGCTCCGGCAGTAACAAGCGCAGCCTCCCCTTCAGCTTGAGTCCGTCCCGCAAATTCAAGCTGAGCAGCGTGATGTTCACAAGTCCAGCGACCAGTTCCAGCACCTGGACAGCGTAGAAGGCGGCATCAAATTCGTTGGCTCTCGCCCTTGAAGCCAGGAACATCGCAGACGGAATCAGGATAAGAAGTCCGTTGGCAGCGATGAAAGGCATGCGCCGCTTCTTCGCATTCACAAGCCGGCCCAATCGCCCTTTCGATAGGGCGAAGCCCGAACCGCCCGCTGCTGCCAAGGCCGGTACCAGCAGCAAGAAGCCCCACGGGATTGCCATCTTGACCACGACGACGGTCGCCCGCCGTAGCGGAAAATAAATTTGTCACCGGGGTATCCAGCTGGAACCCTTGTCGCATAAAGGTGGCGGAAAATGAATTGACATTTTTATCGACACTCTAAAAATAATGAATTAGTCAATTCGCATTAGTCCGCATTAAAATCGTCTCGTTGCATCCTAGACTTCGAATCCCGCCCGTAAGGTACTGATCTTATGGAAGATTCGTGGCAAGTCTCCGAGCCGATCGCAGTTGCCCGACCTTACGGGGCACACCGCCTCGAAGCATTTAGGGCAATGCCGGCATAGAAAGCAGCCAATCCATCTTCGATTGATTATTTCACGATCATGAAATCATCTGGCCCGCCGCCTCCACGCTGGCTTGCCTTGTTCACGGGAGGGGCTCCATGGCGCGACCACTACCTGATCCGACGCCACCGTCGCGCGCGACGATTCGCAGCATTCACCAACTGGGCGACCGCATTCGAGCCACCCGCGCAGGGGAAGGGGTGCCCATTGACCAAGCGGCGAGGCATTGCGGGGTCTCCATCGGCATGCTGTCCAAGCTGGAGAACGGCAAGGGCGTCAATCTCGAGCACGCCCTGTGTGTGCTGATGCTGGTCGTGCCCAAGGCGCATGCACCTTGGCTCGAAGAGGCTGCGACCCATGCGTCCAAGACCGGCGAACTGGCGGCGTGGGATAAGAGCGCTCCCAGGTGCCGTGGCGCGGAGAGGGATTGCTGTGCGCCTTCGCTGAGCCGCGGCTGTCCATGCCAAAACTTCAACCTATCGAGCCGCATCAATGGGGTGCGACGCCTTCGCCGATTGGGATGGTGCCCCCGGCGAACGCCTTGCTTGCAGTTGCTGCGCCGGTTTTGCATCCTCCGGGCGAACCTGCCCCGCCTGCTGGCCGGCCAGATCCATCCGCGATGCGCCTTCGATGAGGCAGGCCCAGTAGCGGGCGCCGCGGCACCAGGTCTTGATCGCCTCGCGCAATTCGGCCTCCGTGAGGGCAAGCTTATGGGCATGCGGGAGGAGATCCTCGAAGATGCCGATCTTGAGCGGCACCTTGGGCGCAGAGTTCTTCAGAATGGCTTGAGGGAATCGCTTTTGCCGCTTTCCGATCGCTTGCACCGCTGGATCTATCGGTTTGCCGGCGAAGCCGTAGCGCGCGCTTGGCCAGCGATTGCGAGCTTCACTTGTTGCTTGTCCACCTGATCCGATGCTGCTCCTGGGTCGCTTGGTGCCGCGCACCCTCTTCGCTGTGCAGGTACGCACTGGTGGTGGCGATCGAGGTATGGCCAAAGTTGTCGCGCACATAGCGCGGGTCCACTTGCCGGGTCGATACGCGTCCTGCCTGTTGTCGGCCACCAGCGTGCCTAGTATAGTGTCACGATCATGAAATAACCTCTGAGCAAGCCTCCACTCTGGTTTTCCTTCTTCCCTGAACGGGCCCCATGCCGCGACCACTCCCTGATCCGACTCCACCTTCGCGCGCGACGATTCGCAGCATTCACCAACTGGGCGACCGCATTCGAGCAACACGGGCAGGCGAAGGGATGCCCATTGATCAAGCGGCGAAAAATTGCGGTGTTTCCGTTGGCTTGCTGTCCAAGCTGGAGAACGGCAAGGGCGTCAATCTCGAGCACGCCCTGCGTGTGATGGACGGGCTAGGTTTGACGATGCTGGTCGTCCCCAAGGCGCATGCGCCTTGGCTCGAACAGACAGCGGCCCACGCGGCCAAGCTCGGCGAGGATGCTGTGTGGGAACAGGTGGGGGAGTAGCGTGGCACCACGATCAGCACAGGCGTGAGCCTCGGATGCGGGTTGTGTGATGCAAAACGGGGTTTGGCGTGGCCAGATTGCCAAGCTGTCGCGAGAGCACCGTGCACAGCCAGCGGCAGCGTGCTGCGTGCAGGCGCTCGCGCTCGGTGGCAGCTGGCACGTCTCGATGGCTTCCTTGGCCACCTCCCACAGCGCGTGGCTCAGGTAGCGTGTGATGCGAGCTTGGTTGGGACTGCGTCAGCGGCGGGCCAGCGCGAACGGGTTCCCAGCCAAGTAGCCCGCCTGGGTGAGCCAGGCGAAGCGATGCCAACCTGAAGCTCGAATAAATCCGGCGCTGTGTGCACGCAACTGGCATCTATGAATACACATGGCGGGGTAGAATCCCGTCATTCCCGTCCTCCGTCTGCCCGCAGTCCATGTCCGAAGATAAGAAGAGCCTGTCCGAAACCATCCGTGCTGCGATTGAGCAGGAGATTCTTTCTGGGAAACTGCCCAGTGGCACCCAGTTGGAGGAACAGCAGTTGCTTGCGCGTTTCAACGTTTCGCGCACGCCCGTGCGCGAGGCGCTGATCCAGCTGGAGTCGGCCGGGCTGGTCGATCTGGTGCCGCGCCAGGGCGCGATCGTGTCCTCGATCACGCTGCGCGAGTACGTCGCGATGAGCGAGATCCTGGTCCAGCTGGAGGCGCTGGCGGCCAGGCTGGCGGCGCGGCGCATCTCGGCGGAGCAGCGCGCGGCGATGCAGCAGGCCCTGGATGCCTGCCGCGCCGCGGCCGAGCAGGCCGATGCCGATCACTACCGCGAGGCGAACGACGCCTTCCACGGCGTCATCTACGAGGCCTGCTGCAACGATATCCTGTCGCGCCAGATCCGAACCATGCGCGCGCGCATGCGTGGCATGCGCGACCTGCGTTTTGAGAAGCCTGCCCGCATACTGGCCTCACTGGAAGAACACCGGGCGGTGATGGAGGCGATCGTGGCGGGCAGCGAAGACGATGCGGCGGCGGCCATGGTGCGCCATATCGCCACCGGCGGCGACGTCTACGCGGACATGATTGCGTCGATGCCTGACGCCGCCGCGGGCAAGCGCGCCAGGCGCTAGTCTGGCGGGGCAGGGCCGCGTGCCGCGCCGCGGTGACGGCGTCAGTCCAGCTTGACGCCAGCCTGGACGATCCGGTCCAGCGCCGACTTGCCGTCCGCTTCGGCCCACTTACCGAACTCCGCCGGCGAGGCCGAGGTGGCGACTTCGCTGCCGTTGGAGGCCAGCTTCGCGCGCAACTGCGGATCGGCCATCACCTTGGTGGTTGCGGCAAAGAGCTTGTCGCGGATTTGCGCCGGCAGGCCGGCCGGCCCGTACAGGCCAAACCAGAAGGTGAAGTCAAAGCCCGGCAGCCCGAGCTGTGACAGCGCGGGCAGGCCCGGCGCCACTGCTGACGGCTTGGGGGTGGTCACGCCAATCATCGTTACCACCCCTTGCGTGCCCAGCGGCAGCACCGAGGCCGCGGTGCCGAACGACAGCTCCACCTCGCCGGCCGCCACCGCCTGCAGCGCGGGCGCGCCGCCCTTGTAGGGCACGTGCGTCATCTGCACGCCGGTGGCCTTCTCGAACTGCAGCCCGGCGATATGCGGTGAGCCGCCGATGCCGGACGACGAGTAGTTGAACTTGCCCGGCTGCGCCCGCGCCTTGGCCACCAGCGCCTTCACGTCGCTAACGTTCAGGCCCTTGTTGACCGCCAGGATTAGCGGCGAGATCGTGAGCCGCGTGATCGGGGTGAAGTCGGTCGCCTTGTAGCGCGCCTTGTACAGCTGCTGGTCGATGCCGTACAGCGTCGCCGTGGCCAGCCCCAGTGTGTAGCCGTCCGGTGCGGCTTGCGCCAGTGCGGCCGAGGCCAAGGTGCTGCCGGCGCCGGGCTTGTTGTCGACCAGTACGGTCTGGCCCAGCTCCCTGGACAGTGCCTCACCGAACACCCGCGCGACGTAATCCGCTGCGCCCGCGGGCGAATAGCCCACCAGCAGCCGGATCGGGCGGTTCGGGTAGTCCTGTGCGCCGGCCACGCCGGGCAGGGCGATCAGGGTGGCAAGGGCAGCGCCGATGGCCGCGCGCCCGAAGGGGTTTGTCATCGTTGTCTCCGTCTTGTTGTCTGGCCGGCGCACCGGCGGCGTTCACGCAGCCACGTTGGCTTCGCGCAGTCCCGCGACATCGGCCTCGTCATAGCCAAGGCCACGCAGGATTTCGTCGGTGTGTTCGCCGGGGTCGGGCGCGGCGCGGGCAAAGCGCTCGGGGTGCGGCGCGGCCGACAGGTTGATCGGCGACCGCAGCAGGTCCAGCCGGCCCAGCACCGGGTGTTCGGCAGGGCGGGTCATGCGCAGGTGGCGCACCTGCGCATCCTCGAAGGCCTGGCCGATATCGAAGACCGGTCCGCACGGCACGCCGGCCGCGTTCAGCCGCGCGGTCAACTCGGCGGCGGTGAAGCCCGCGGTGCATTGGTTGATGGCCGCGTCGAGCCGCTGGCGGTCGGAGGCACGGCCCGCAGCGGTATGGAAGACCGGGTCGTCAAGCAGCCAGCCGGCCTCCACCGTGCGGCAGAAGTTGGCCCACATGCGGTCGGTGCTGGCGGCGATATTGACCACGCCGTCGCGGCAGCGGTACGTGCCCATCGGCACCAGCGTGGGGTGAGCATTGCCTTGCCGGGTCGGCACTTCGCCGTCGACGGTGTAGCGCGTTCCCTGGAAGTCCAGCTTGTTGAGCATGCCCTCGATCAGCGAGGTATGGACCCACTGGCCGCGGCCGGTGCGCGCCCGGTGCAGCAGCGCCAGCAGGATGCCCTGGCCCAGGAACATGCCGGCAGTGGTATCCGAGATGGCGATGCCCACGCGCAGCGGGCCCTGGCCGGGCTCGCCCGTCACCGAACTCAGCCCCGACATGCCCTGCACGATCTGGTCCAGCCCAGGGCGCTCGCAGTACGGCCCGTCCTGCCCGAAGCCGGAAATGCTCGCCAGGATCACCCGCGGGTTGATCGCGCTCAGCCGCTCATAGGTCAGCCCGAGCCGCTCCTTGACCACCGAGCGAAAGTTCTCCACCACCACGTCCGACTTGCGCACCAGCCGCGCCAGCACCTCGGCACCCTGCGGCGTCTTCAGGTCCAGGCACAGGCTGCGCTTGTTCCGGTGCAGGTTCTGCTCGTCCGAGCCGCGCCGCCGCCCAGTGACCGAGCCGCGGTCCTGCGGCGGCGGCGGCTCGACCCGGATCACGTCGGCGCCCCAGTCAGACAGCAGGCGCACCGCGGCCGGGCCGGCGCGGGCGATGGAGAGGTCCAGCACTGTCATGCCGGCCAGCGGCAGGTCGGCAGGCGGCAGATCGGACCCGGTGGCGTGGGTGCCGGGAGTATGAGACGTCATCGCGAATTCCTCTGGAGCGTTCTTCTGAGTATACAAAGACATTGATAAAAAATACGTATACGGAGTTTCCATGATGCCAGAGGCATGGAATTCGGGTAGCCTTCCTGCGGAATTACGCAAATTTTGGTCGAAATACGGGGTGGGCAGGTTGCTTTGTCGCCTCATCAAGAACGGCCTGGATTCAGGCGTCCAGCCAAAAAGCTGGTTCAGAAGAACAGATTTGGAAAATATGTATGCTGACGGATGCTGTGTGTATTGACAGAAACGGTGGACCCGAGGTTTTGGCGCAATGCCAGGTCACCGTTTCGCCACCCGGGCCCGGCGAGGTGCAGGTCCGGCAAACCGCCATCGGCCTGAACTTCGCGGACATCTACCAGCGCAAGGGCGCGCACGGCCCCCATGTGCCGGCGCCGTTCCCGGTGACGCTGGGCTCGGTCGGCGCCGGCAAAGCCACGGCGGTCGGCCCAGATGTCGATGGAGTGCACGTCGGCCAGCGCGTGGCGGTCATGCATCCGGGCGCCTACCAGGTGACACGCAACGTGCCGGCCGGGCGCATCGTGCCGCTGCCTGACGCGATATCGGAGGAGGTGGCGGGCGCCACGCTACTGCGCGGGCTGACCGCCGAATACCTGCTGCACCGGCTCTACAAGGTGCAGCCCGGCGATGCCGTGCTGGTCCACGCCGCCGCTGGCGGCATGGGTGTGCTGCTGTCGCAGTGGGCGCGCGCGCTGGGCGCGACGGTGATCGGCACGGTCGGCAGCGAAGCCAAGCGCGCGGTGGCGCTGGCGCACGGCTGCCACCACGTCATCAATTACCACGAGACGGATTTCGCGGCCGAGGTGCTGGCGCTGACCGGCGGGGAGGGCGTGGCCGTGGTCTACGATGCGGTTGGCAAGGCCGTGTTCGTGCCGTCGCTGCAATGCCTGCGGCCGTGCGGCATGGCGATCAGCTACGGCACCGCGTCAGGCGATGTGGAGGCGTTTGACCTGCAGTGGCTGCACGCACGATCGCTGATCGTGTCGCGGCCGACGTTGCGCACCTATATCGCCAGCCCGCAGGCGCTGGCTGGCGCGGCAGCAACGCTTTTTGCCGCGGTCGAGGCCGGGCACCTGCGGCTGGAGGTCAACCACCGGTATCCGCTGGCAGCCGTGCGCGAGGCGCATCGCGACCTGGAAAGGCGCGCCACCACCGGCTCGGCGGTACTGATCCCGTGAACACCTGAGGCCGAAATGAAACTGTTCCATGGCTGGCTGTCGAGCGCATCGCGCCGGGTGCGCCTGTGCCTGGCCGAGAAGGGCATCGACTATGAAAGCGTGCCGGTCGACATGGCGGCGCAGGAGCACCATTCGCCCGCCTTCCTGGCGATGAACCCCAACGGCGTGGTGCCGGCGCTGGTGCTCGACGATGGCCGCTTCCTGTATGAGAGCTCCACCATCTGCGAGTACCTCGACGAGATCCGGCCATCGCCGCCGCTGCGGCCTGACGATCCCTACCAGCGCGCCGTGATGCGCAACTTCGTGCGCTGGACCGATGAAAATTCGCTGCCAAACCTGCTGATCCTGAACTGGAGCCTCGCGCTGCAGCCAGTGGCGGCGCAGTGGAGCGACGCGGCGCTGACCGAGCGCCTGGCGCGCATCCCAACCGCGGAGCGGCGCCAGGCGTGGCTGCGGATCGCACGCCAGCCCTACACCGACGAGGAGAAGCGCGCCGCGCTCGACAAGCTGCTGCTACTGCTGCCCAAGATGGAAGCCATGCTGACGGGTGCCGAGTGGCTGCTTGGCGCGCGCTATACGCTGGCGGATATCGCCGCCGTCCCGTTTATCGCGCGCATTGCCGAGCTGGCGCCGGCATCCTTGTCCGCGACGCCGGCCGCAGCGTCCTGGTGGCAGCGCGTGCAGGACCGGCCCGCCTTTATGCAAGCCCGGCTGGAGCGCTTCGATGACGCGCTCGCACGCCGTGGCATCCAATGATCCATCCAACTCTGGAGTCTTTTCGATGCAAACCGACGGTTCCCTGCCTTCGCTCGACATAGCTGGCAATGTCGCTACCATCACCCTGCGCCGCCCGGATGTGGCCAATCGCCTGGGGCCGGATGACCTGGCCGAACTGCAGCGGCATATCGAGGCCGTCAACGGCAGCGACGTGCGCGTGCTGCGCCTGCGCAGCGGCGGCAAATACTTCTGCAGCGGCTTCGATATTGGCAAGCTCGCCGCCGGCCAGCGGGGCGCGGGTTTCGAGCCGTTGGTCAACGCGGTGGAAGACTGCCGTGCCGTGACCATCGCCGAGATCCAGGGCGGCGTCTACGGCGGCGGCACCGACCTGGCCCTGGCGTGCGACTTCCGTCTCGGCACAGTTGCGGTGGAGATGTTCATGCCCGCTGCGCGGCTGGGGCTGCATTTCTACCAGCGCGGCATGGAGCGCTATGTCAGCCGCCTCGGGCTGAACTACGCCAAGCGCCTGTTCATGACGGCCGAGCGCATCGATGCCGACGAGATGTTCCGCTGCGGCTTCCTCACCGAGCTGCTGCCAGCCGAGCGCCTGCGCGAGCGCGCCGACCAGCTCAGCGAGACCGTGGCAGGGCTGGCGCCGCTGGCGGTGCAGGGCATGAAGCGGCATCTGAACGCCATCGGGCGCGGCGTACTGGATACCGCGGCGCTGGCCGAGGACATCCGCCGTGCCACGCAATCGCAGGACATCCGTGAAGGTGCGCTGGCGTGGAAGGAAAAGCGCAAGCCGCAGTTCATGGGCAGCTGACGAAAAAGCTGGGCAAGGCTGGGCTGGACTTCTTCGCCTGCCGTGCGTGCGGTTGGGCATCATGGCGTACCTGCTGCTGTCTGAAAGCCAGAACAAGGCACGCTCGCTGACCGAACGTGAGCGAACTGACCTCGACCAGAGGCTGAGCCAGGATCGCGCCGGCGATGGCCACGCCCGCATGCGCGACGCAATCTTTGATGCGCGCGTCTGGATGCTGGGGCTGATCGTGTTCCTGGTGGACTTCGGCGTCTTCGCGCGCTCGTTCTGGAAGCCGCCCCTGCTCAAGTGCCGGCGCATGCCGCGTTTCCCGCTCGGCAAGCCACACGTCGGCTGCCTGATGAAAAAAGAGGCGAGGGCCCTTAGGCGCTCGCCTCTTGCTGGACTCACCGCGACGCGTCAGACCAGTCCGAGGGCGCGCAGCTTGGCGTCCGTGGCGGAGTAGGGGCGCTCGCAAATGATCTTGTCCGAATTCGGCGCAAATTCGAAAGTCGCGGCCATGCGTACGCGGAATTTGCGGCCGGTGGGCGGGAAGATCTTGCCGTTGGCCTTCAGATTGCCCAGGTGCGTGCCGGATAGCCAGAACTCGACCAGCACGGTGTCGTCTGCGGCGGCGATGGCGATGATCTCGTTGGCCAGGTCGGGGAATGTAGCGCGCGACGAGTTGAAGTAGCCGCGCACCTCTTCTTCGCCATCGAACACCGTGCCGGTGGCATGCATTTCGTACCGGGGACGCGCGAAGGTGTCGATCACGGCATCCCATTCGTGCGTGCACTCGAGGGCCATGTGATCACGCACGGTCTGGATGCGTGCGGCGTTCAGGGATTCGGACATCATGTTCTCCATCAGGTTTTGCGGGAAGGATCGGCGACTGGCATCGGCCCGCGCTGCGCCAGTCGCCATATGGGAATGGAATGCGGTGTCAGCGCAACAGCCGCCAGCCGCCGTCCACGGTGAACTCGCCGCCCGTGATGTAGCCGGCTTGGTCGGACGCCAGGAAGGCGATCAGGTTGGCGACATCCTCGGGCTTGCCTTCCTCGGCGAGCGGAATGCGCCGGCCCGCCGTTCGGGGATCGACGCCGCCCGCTGCCTGGCGTTGCTTGTACTGGTCGAAAATCGTTTCGAGCATCGGCGTGGCGATCTTGCCGGGATGGACGGAATTGCAGCGGATCTGGTGGCCGTTCTCGGACCCGGCCAGCGCCACGGTCTTGGTCAGTTGCGTCACCGCGCCCTTGCTGGCGCCATAGGCGACGCTCTGAAGGGTCGGGTAATACGCACCGACGGATGCGAGATTGATGATGGCGCCCTTGCCGGTCTTGCGCATTGCCTCGATGCCTTCGCGGCAGCCCAGGAACGTCCCGTCCAGGTTGACCGCCAGCACACGCCGGAAGTCGGCGAGGGTGGTGTTGGCGAGCGTGCCATTGACCACGTCGCCGACGATGCCCGCCGCATTGACGAGCACGTCGAGCCGCCCGTGGCGCTCAAGGATGGCCGCGATCGTGGCTTTCCAGCCCGGCTCGCTGGTGACGTCCAGCGCCATGAACTCGGCGCCGATCCGGTCCGCCACCGCGGCACCGTTGCCGCTCGCGAGATCGGCAATGACGACACGCGCGCCGCGTTCCAACAGCAAGCGCGCTGTCGCGGCCCCGATGCCGCTAGCGCCACCAGTCACCAGCGCCACTTGGTCCTCGAACTGAGTCATTTCGATTGTCTCCTGTGAGTTGTCCTGCAAGCGCAGTTTCCTGCATATCACCCGACTCTGCGCAAAAAGAAGAAACGTTTCCACAACCGTTCAGGATTGTTGGTGCCGCGAAAAATATGGACAATCATGGTAAACACTACCCACTTGAACTGGGTCGTTGCAGCTATATTGTAAAAACGTTTCTGCAAGTGCGAGACGGCAACCTTCAGAGGGCAAGGAGACAGCAATGAGTTATTTGTTCGGCGGCGTCCGGCAGCTTGGCTACGTGGTGAGCGACATTGAGAAGGCCATGGCTCACTGGACGGAAAAGCTGGGCGTCGGGCCGTGGTTCTACAAGGAAGACGTGGGCACCACGGAATACCGCTACTACGGAAAGCCCGCGACGCCGCCGAAGCTGTCGATCGCGCTGGCCAACTCCGGCGACCTGCAGATTGAGCTGATCCAGCAGCGGGACGATGCCCCGTCGCTCTACCTGGACTCGCTCAAGCGCAGCGGCGAAGGTGCGCAACATATAGCCTACTGGACCGAAGACCGCTTCGACGAAATCGTGGCCCACCTGCTGGAGGCAGGGTATGTAGAGGGGCATGGTGGCCGGATGGGCCCGCGTGGACGTTTTGCCTACTTCGTGCATCCGGAACTGCCCAGCGGCATGTTCGAGATCTCCGAACTGACTGGCGGCAAAGGCGAGTACTTTGCCGAAGTCAGGCGGGCAGGGCTGGCCTGGGACGGCAAGGGACAAGCCATCCACCAGATCGGCGCGCCGCGATAGCGGATGGCATGGCCTGCAGGCCTGCCCCTCCCGGCCGCTTGCCTTGCCGGCCTCAGACCCTGAGGGGTCCGCGTCATCTGGTGAGCTAGAATGCCTGACGTCCAGGAAATGACGCGTAACTCGTCGCTGGCTCGCCGCGCTGCCGTGGCGGCCAGCGGTAACAAAGGGCAGGGGAGGGAGCCGATGTTGCAGTCTTGTGTTAAGCCCGTGGCGGCACAACGTATCGTAAAACGTAGCCGATGAAGCCACGCATCACGATCCGGGAGGTTGCCAAGGAGGCCGGCGTTTCGATTGGCACGGCGTCCCGTGCGCTCAATCGTGCCGGACGCGTCAGCGAAGCAGCGATTGCGGCGGTTTCCAAGGCGGCCAGGCGGCTGGGGTACGAGCCCGACGCGATCGCACAGAGCATGCGTACGCGCTCGTCCGGCGCCATCGGCCTGATCGTGTCGGATCTGGCCAACCCGCTTTACGCCAGGATCATCACTTCCGTCGAGGCCGCGCTGCAAGCAGCCGGGTATGCGTTGCTGATCGCCAGTACGCATAACGACGGTAAGCGCGAAAAGAACCTGATCGACCTGTTTCGCCGCCGACGCGTGGATGGCCTGATCCTGGGTCCCTGCGAAACGGAAAATCCCAAGCTGCTGGAGCAACTCTCCCAAGAGATGCCGGTAATCGCGCTCGACCGGGATTTCGGCCCGACTGGCACCGGCGTCTATGTCGACCACTACACCGGCGCGCTGCAGGCGACCCGCTACCTGCTGAACCTGGGCCACACACGCATCGCGCTGCTGACGCCGGGCAGCGTCCTGCGTCCGGGCCGGGAACGTATCGCCGGATTCAAGGAAGCGTACAAGGAGCAGGATCTCGAGCCGGTGCCGAAGCTGATCCGCTGCGAGAAATCCGCGATGGATTTCGCGTTCACCGAAGCGCTGTCGCTGCTGTCTGGCCCTGAAGCGCCCACGGCCTTCATGTGCCTCGGCACGCGTATCCTGGCCGGGGTGCTGCAGGCAATGCGGCATACCGGCCGGACGGCCCCCGGGGATGTGAGTGTGATCAGCATCGGCGACACCGACCTGTCGCAGTTGTTCAGCCCGTCCATCACATCGCTGACGTGGGATCTGGAGATCGTCGGCACCGTGCTCGCCCAACTGATGCTCAAGCAACTGGAACGCGACGCGGAAATCGAGCCCGAGACCATCGTGATCACCACGCAACTCGTGCTGCGCGAGTCATGTGGTCCCGCCACCGCGCGCAAGAAAGCGACTGCGTAGCCGCAGCGCAATCCGCTCCCGGGTCAGCAACGCCGCCTTCTTTCGGGGCGGCATTTTTTTGTCCGGACGGACCTTGCGTAAAATGCGAAAACGTTTCTACAATGGGTACGCAATACGTCGTCGCGGCGGTAAAACCGTGCCTACGTATCCAGACCTATTCGACAGGAGACATGCGCAATGAAAGCTGCGATTCGCGGTGAGACGGGACTTGTTTTTGCGGAGCTGGAGATCCCTCGGCCCAAGCCCACGGAAATCCTTGTGAAAGTGCGGGCCAGTTCCCTGAATCGCGCCGATTTGTCGCTGGTCGACGGCAAGGCGCATGGGGCGGCTGGCGGTACCGGCACGCCGCTGGGCCTGGAATGGTCGGGGGATGTGGTGGAGGTTGGCGCGGACGTCACGGCCTACAAGGTTGGCGATAGGGTGATGTGCTCTGGCCTCGGCGGCTTTGCCGAGTATGCGGTCACGGATTGGCGGCGAGCCTTCCCGTTTCCTGACCCGGAGATGGACTACGAGACCGGTGCCTGCCTGTCTGTCGCACTGCGCACGACCCATACGGCGATGCGCCATCTTGCCGGGCTTGAAGCCGGGCAAACCGTGATGGTGCTGGGCGCTTCCTCCGGCGTGGGTCTGATGGCGCTGCAGGTGGCAAAGCACTTCGGCGCCAGCCTGGTCATCGGCACGTCGACCAAGCCCGACCGGCGCGCGCGCCTGGCAGAGTTTGGCGCTGACATTGCGCTCGACACCAACGATCCGAACTGGGTGAAGGCCGTCCTCGAACACACCGAGGGCCGCGGCGTGGATCTGCTGGTCGATTTCCTGGCCGGTCCATTTATCAACGACAGCATGCGCACGGTGAAGATCGGTGGACGCATCGTCAATATCGGCCGGATGGCAGGGGAGAGCGGCGAATTCGATTTCGATCTCCATTCGTTACGCCGGATCCAGTACCTCGGCATGACCTTCCGAACGCGCACCGTCGAGGATTTCGGGGTCATTGCCGAACGCGTGCAGCGGGACTTCTGGCCGGCTCTGCGGCAAGGACAACTGCGCCTGCCGATCGATGCCAGGCTGCCGCTGGAGCGTGCCGCCGAGGCTTGCGAGATGATGCGCAGGAATACGCATTTCGGAAAAATCGTCCTGACGCAGGACGCATAACTGAACGCCATAACAAGACGCATCAAGCGCGCATCCCAAACGCCTCACAAAAGATTCACGGGTTTACCACCATTTGATTCGCGCCCTCACCGTCGCACAATTTGTGGAAACGTTTCTTCATGTTCCAGAAAATGCCATCACACAATGGCAAGTGAACACGAAGCGCTGAACGCGTGAAACACAGACGTTGGAGACAAAGATGAAGAAGTCCGCCGCCCTCGGTTTCCTTGCCGCAGTCGCGTTGTCATTTGGCGCGCAGGCGCAGGGTGACGCCAGTTATCCGAACAAGCCGATCCGCTTGATAGTCCCGACCGCACCGGGCGGTGGAGGCGATGTGTTCGCCAGAATCCTCGCGGACCAGCTCGGCCGACGCTTGAAGCAGCCGCTTGTCGTCGAGAACAATGCCGGCGCTGCCGGCACCATCGCGATCGGGCAACTCGCGCGGGCCACGCCGGATGGCTACACGATCGGCTTGGGCACGATGACGACCACCACGCTGGCACCGGCCGTCTACCAGGCGCTGCCCTACGATCCCGTCAAGGACCTGACGACCATCGCCCGCGTCGGAACGTCGCCGATCATCCTGGTCGCCACCAAGGACTTCCCCGCCAACAACCTGAAGGAACTCATCGCCGTGGCGAAGAAGAGCCCGTCGCCGCTGCAGTTCGGCACCTGGGGACTGGGCTCCACCGGCCACTTCTGCGCGGAGGTGCTGGCGCAGAAGACCGGCATCAAGCTGGACCACATCCCGTTCAAGGGCTCGTCGCCCGTGGTGACTGCCATGCTGGGCGGGGTGGTGAAGCTGGGCTGGCTGGATATCGGCAGCGGCACGTCGGCCGTCAAGACCGGCAAGATCAAGGCGCTGGCCATGTGCACGCGTCGCACGGCAAATTTTCCCAATGTTCCCACTTACAAGGAGCAGGGGGTCGATTTCGACCAATGGACGGGCTGGGCCATGTTCGCGCCCGCGGGCCTGCCAAAGCAGATCACGGAAAAGCTTGCCGCGGCCGTGCAGGAGACCCTCAAGGATCCGGCAGTGACGAGCAAGATGGCCGACCTCGGCATCACACCTGATTACGTCGCCGGCAGCGAACAGGCCGCGATCAATGCGCGCGACATCGAAGTGTGGAAGCGCGTCGCGCGCGAAGCGAACATCAAGCTGGACTAAAACATTCCCCATATCCATCGTTCTTGGAGATAGCAATGCCATTGCCGAAGGTTGTCACGCACCAGGACCGGCTGTTGACGGTCAACATCCACGAATCGCGGGAGTTTCCCGGATCCGAGCCAGGCTCGACCATCATTCCGCTGTTCCTCGATCGCGAAAACGGCGTCTGGGTGCTCTACGGCAAGTTCGAACCGGGCACCACGCTCCCGCCCCATTTTCACACCGGTACCGTGCACTTCTTCACGACCAAGGGGCAATGGAACTACGTCGAGTATCCCGAGGATCCGCAAACCGCGGGCAGCTACCTGTATGAACCCGGCGGCTCGGTGCACACATTCTGGGTGCCGGCGGATGCCACGGAGGCTGCCGAAGGTTTCATGGTTGTCTACGGCGCCAACGTCATTTTCTCGGAAGGAGAGTTCCAGCATGTGCGCGACGCCGGCGCCATCGAAGAGGGCATCCTCGCCGCGGCGCGCAAGGCGGGGATTCCCGTGCCGCGCTACATCCGTCCCAAATGGGGAGCGGAATTCTCCGCGGGCTGAAGCAGGTCCCGGTAGCGGCAGGTTGCATACCGGCCGCGTCGCGCATCAACCTGGCGCGACGGCGCCTGGAATGCGTCAGTGAACCCGGCTGCACCGGATAACAGGCGTCGACGAAGCGGCGCCCACGCACACGTTTCAACGTGGCCACAACTAGAAACTCTGGAGACAACTGTCATGAAGCGCTCCCTCCTCAGCGGCGTCGTGGCGATCTGCATGTCGGTCGCCGCCGTCGCCCTTGCCCAGCCCGCCGGCGACTATCCCAACCGCCCGGTCAAGCTGATCGTGCCCTCTGCCGCTGGCGGTGGCGCGGACGCCTTTGGCCGGTTGTTGGGCGATCAACTGAGCAAACGTGTCAAGCAGCCGTTTGTCGTGGAAAACATCGCCGGCGCCGCCGGCACGATTGCAATCGGACAGCTGGCGCACGCCAGGCCCGATGGCTACACGATCGCCCTGGGCACGATGACCACGACCACGCTGGCGCCGGCGGTCTACCACCAGCTGCCTTACGATCCGGTCAAGGGTCTGACGACGCTGGCAAGGGTCGGCACCTCGCCGATCATCCTGGTCGCCACCGCCGACCTGCCAGCCAACAATCTCAAGGAGTTCATCGAACTCGCCAGGCGAAGCCCGAAGCCTATCCAGTTCGGCACCTGGGGCCAAGGCTCGACCGGCCATTTCTGTGCCGAAGTCCTGGCGCAGAAGACGGGCATCAAGCTTGACCATATTCCGTTCAAGGGTGGTGCTGCGGTCATGACGGCCATGATGGGCGATGTGATCAAGGTTGGCTGGCTCGATATCGGGTCCGGCACGGCCGCGGTGAAGACAGGCAAGATCAAGCCGCTGGCGATGTGCACCCGGCGGACTTCCAACTTCCCGAACGTTGCCACGTACAAGGAGCAGGGTGTCGACTTCGACCAGTGGACGGGCTGGGCCATGTTCGCACCGGCCGGCGTGCCGCAGCCGATCGTCGACAAGCTGGCTGCGGCGCTGCGCGACACGCTGAAGGACCCGGCTGTGACCAGCAAGATGGCCGACTGGGGCATCACGCCGGACTTCCTGCCGGGCAACGAACAGGCGGCAATCAATGCACGCGATATCGAGGTATGGAAGAAGGTCGCGCGCGATGCCAGCCTCAAGCTCGAATGACGTGCGGCGCTGTTCGTGCAGTGCGCGCCAGCGCAACCGATAACCGGAGACAGTGAGACATGACCAACGCAAAGCAGGGAACGGGTTTGCGCCGCCGCCTCGGCCGCACAGGGGTGGAGACCAGCGCCATGGCACTCGGATGCTATTCGATGAGCAATGCCTATGGCACGCGCCTGGATGAAGAGTCGGTGAAGGTGATCCGGCAGGCCGTTGACGCGGGCATCAACCTGATCGACACGGCTGACTTCTATGGCTGGGGCCACAACGAGCGGCTGGTGGCGACCGCACTGGAGGGCCGGCGCGACGAGGTGGTGCTGTCGTCCAAGTTCGGCTATGTCCGCGCGGAGGACGGCGGCCTGGGCGTGTGCGGCAATCCGGCCTATGTCAAGCAGGCTTGCGAGGACTCATTGCGCCGCCTCGGCACCGACTGCATCGACCTGTATTTCCAGCATCGGCTGGACCCGAACGTGCCGATCGAGGAGACCGTCGGCGCCATGGCGGAGCTGGTGGTGGCGGGCAAGGTCCGCTACCTGGGCCTGTGCGAGGTATCCGAGAAGACCTTGTGGCGCGCTTGCGCGGTGCACCCGATCGCCGCAGTGCAGGCAGAGTATTCGCTCTGGACCCGCGACGCCGAGGCGCGGATGCTGGAGGTGTATGACGAACTGGGCGTGTCATTGATGGCGTTCTCGCCGCTGGCGCGCGGCATGCTCACCGGCGCCCTGCGCAGCCTGGACCAGTTCGAGGCCAACGATGTGCGGCGCCGCTATCCGCGCTTCTCGCCGGAGAACTTTCCGAAGAACGTTGCGCTGGTAGACCGGCTGGGCGAGATGGCCAAGGGGCTCGGCTGCACGCAGTCGCAGCTTGCGCTGTCGTGGATCTTCCACAAGAGGCCGCAGGTGATCGCGATCTGCGGCTGCGACACGCTGGCCTTCCTGGCCGAGAATCTGGGCGCGCTCGACGTGCGTCTGGACGAGGCCACGGTGGCGCGCATCAGCGAGATGTTCGTGCCCGGGCAGGTCAGCGGCGACCGCTACGACGCCGCGCTGATGAAGCTGCTCGACCACTAGGTCCGCCAACCAACCGATTTTTCCCCATACCAGGACACAGGAACGACAGACCATGCCAATGCCAAAGATCGTCACACATCAGGCCCGCCTGCTGACTGTCAACGTCAACGAGCAGGGCGGCGTGCCCGGACTGCCGGGCGTCACGCTGACCCCGCTGTTCCTCGACCGCGAGAACGGCGTCTGGGTGCTATATGCGAAGTTCGAGCCGGGCACCACGTTGCCGACCCATTTCCACACCGGCACCGTGCATTTCCTCACCACGCGCGGCATATGGAACTACGTGGAATACCCGGACGACCCGCAGACCGCCGGCAGCTACCTGTACGAGCCCGGCGGCTCGGTGCACACCTTCTCGGTGCCCGCGGATGCGGCCGAGCCCGCCGAGGGCTTCATGGTCGTGCACGGTGCGAACATCAACTTTGTCGACGGCGAGTACCACAGCATCGCCGATGCCGGCGCGATCGAGGAGGGCATTCTCCGTGCGGTCGCCAAGGGCCTTGCGCCGATGCCGAAGTACTTCCGGCCCGGGGCCGCGGCGGTCAGCACGGCGCAAGCCAGTGCGGGCGCCAGCGAGGCGCTGGTCGCCGAGGCCTGACGGCGCTGCCGCGGCGCCGCGAGCGCCGCGGGCCTTTCGCAGGTAGTGCATCGACGGACACGTCGTGCCCGTGTCAGCGCGGCGGAGGGCGAATTTTACGCGCCGGGCAAAGCACGGCGCTACGATATACTCGTGGCATGAAGCGACCAGTCCAGATCCGCGATGTGGCCAAGCTCGCCGGCGTGTCGCCGAGCAGCGTATCGAGAGCCTTGAACCGTGAGCGCTACGCCAGCGAGGAGCTTCGTGCGCGCGTGGCCGAAGCCGTCGCCCGGCTTGGCTATGAGCCCAATTCCGTTGCCCAGAGCCTGAGGATCCAGTCAAGCCGCACCATCGGGTGCATGGTTTCGGACGTGGCCAACCCTATGTATGCCGAGATCATCGGCGCCGCCGAGCTAAGGCTGCAGGAAGCCGGATACCTGATGGTGGTCGCGAACTCCCGCAACGGCAGCAAGGAACTCGAGCTGCTGAACATGTTCCGGCGCCGTCGCATGGATGGCCTGCTGCTGACGGTGGATGACGATACCCGCCAGGATGTGCTCGCCGCCATGCAAGACTGCGGGGTGCCACTGGTGTTGCTGGACCGGGACACGACCTTGCAGTGCGACCGGGTCAGTGTCGACCATCGCCAGGGCGCCTTCTCGGTGGTTTCCTTCCTGCTCAGCCTGGGGCACCGCAATATCCTGTTGGAAACGCCTTCGGCGCGAGTGCGGCCCGGGCGTGAGCGTATCGCAGGGGCAGAGGAGGCGGTGCGTGCGGCGGGCCTGCCGCCGACGGTGCTTAGTGCCACCCAGCATACTGACCTGTCCCAGACACGTGTGTTCAGCGACGTGCTGCAAGCGCTGTCGAAGCCGTCGCGGCCAACAGCTGTGGTGGCACTCGGCACGGAGATGCTGGCCGGCGCACTGGCCGCGATCGAGGCGAGCCGGCTGCGCATTCCGGAGGACATCTCGGTGGTCAGCATCGGCGATACGGTGCTGGCGCAATTCGCGGCGCCAGGCATCACTGCGCTGCGCTGGGACCTGAAACAGTTCGGCCGTACCGCCGCAGATCTCCTGCTGGACCGCCTTGAAGGGCGGTCCGACGAAAGCCGCACCATCGTCTTTCCGACCGAACTGGTGTTGCGCCGCTCCTGCATGCCGCCGCCCAGCGCTGGTATGGCCGCCTGACAGGCGCCCGGGTCAACGCGGCAGCTCAGTGCCCGCGACTTATCGCATGTAGGCACCTCCATTGACATCCAGGGTCGCACCTGTCACGTAGGACGACAGATCCGATGCCAGGAAGAGGCGGGCGCCGGCGATCTCGCTGGCACTGCCAGCCCGGCTCAGCGGCCAGTCCTTTGCCGCCGCAGCATGACATCCTCCGGTGTATTGGTACGCGAGAAGTCAGTCACGATCAGTCCCGGTGTGATGGCAATGGCACGGATACGGTCCGGGCCGAGCTCTCGCGCCAGGGCGCGCGTAAAGCTGAGCACGCCGGCCTCAGGCACCCCGCTTGATGCGGGCCGGCAGCACGATCTGCATCAGTGAGGCAGCCAGCACCAGGGCGCCGGACAAGATGAACAGGCTCCAGGTGAAACCGCCGGTGGCCGTGCGTATGGTGGCGACCAGCAGTGGCCCGACAATGCCGGAGCAGTTCGAGCAGGTTGTGATCAGCGCGATGCAGGCCGCGAGGCCTTTTCGCGGCAGGGCCTCGCCGACGCTGGCCCACAGTACGGTGAGGGCCGCGGAGAGCCCGGCGCCAGCGACGACCAGCCCCAGGATCGCGACCGGCAGGTTGGTCTGTAGCACGGCAGTCGTGAGCAGCCCCGCGGCGCCTGTCAGCGCCGCAACGGCGTAGTGTCCGCGGCGCTCGCGAAGCTTGTCCGAGCGTGAGCCGAACCAGAACGCGGCCGCGGCACCGGCGATGGCGGGCAGGGCCGCGACAAAGCCGATCTGCATCAGCGACAGGCCCATGCCTTTGAGCAGCGTCGGTTGCCAGAACGCCAGGGCATAGATGCCCATCACGTTGAGGAAGCAGATCACGCCCAGCCCCCAGGCGCGTGGCTGCCGCAACGCGGTGCGCAGGTGCGGGCTGTGCTCCTCGTTGCCGGTGCCGGTCAGCGTCTGGATCCGGGCCTTCTCTTCCGGCGTCAGCCAGGTTGCCCTGGCCGGGCTGTCGTCCAGGCAGATCCAGGTGATGACAGCGAGCAGCAGGGCAGGGATGCTTTCCAGCGCGAACAGCCATTGCCATCCTGCCAGTCCGCCGACGCCTTGCATGCCGGTCATGACGCTGCCCGCAATCGGTCCGGAGATGATCGGCGCGAAGCCGGCTCCCATCAGGAACAGCGCATTGGCGCGCCCCCGACGCTCGGTCGGATACCACAGCGTCAGGTAATAGAACACGCCCGGTACGAGGCCTGCCTCGAACATGCCGAGAAAGAAGCGCGCGAAATAGAACTGAGTCGGCGTCGTGACAAAGGCCGTCGCCGCGGACGCCAGGCCCCACAACACCATGATGCGCACCAGCGTGCGTTTGGCGCCAATGCGCGTCAGCAGCATGTTGCTGGGGATCTCGAACAGCACATAGCCGACAAACAGGATCGTCGCGCCGAGTCCGAACACCGCGTCGCTGAAGCGCAGCACATCCTGCATCTGCAGTTGTGCATAGCCCACGTTGGTCCGGTCGAGGTAATTGACCAGATAACTGGTGAACAGCAGTGGGATAAGCCGCCACGAGATGCGGCGGTAGAGGGCGTCGTCTGGCCCCGACGCCGTGGTCGATGCCGGTCCAAGCGCTTCGGCGTTGGTTTTGACGTACATGGTTGTCTCCTTTGTTATCACGCAAACCACTCAAGGGTGTTGCGGCAAAGTGTAGCCTGGCGGGAATCGATTTCACATAGGGATAACCATAGCAGTGGTGCCGCCCCTGGATTCCGTGTGAGCAAGAAGGCGAACGCCCACACATCGACGATGTGGCTGGCACATTCTCAACGCAGTTGCAGCCTAAATTCGCCACGGAAATGCCGATAAACGACCTTAGGCCGGTGCTGATCGGTATGTCGTAGTGGCCACAATCCCCGCCGCAGCGCATGAATAAAGGCCGCCATTTAGGGTTGCTCCTATGTGCAATCGATTCCAGAATGTCTAAACTTCGCACCCAGACAGTCCGGTTGTGGCGGTCAGGTCCGGGCACGGTTGTCCGTGCCGGGCGCGCGCCGGACAGTTCACCGGAAACAAACAACGGTAAGGAGACTGGAATGAGTCATATGTTCGGAGGGGTGCGTCAGGTCGGCTACGTCGTGCGCGACATCCAGCGCGCGATGGAGCACTGGATCAAGCTGGGCGTGGGGCCCTGGTTCTACATGGAAGATGTGGGAACGAAGGAGTTCAGGTACTTCGGTGAGTCTTCCCGGCTGCCGAAGCTGTCCATCGCGCTGGCCAATTCCGGCGACCTCCAGATCGAGCTGATCCAGCAGCGCGACGATGCCCCGTCGCTGTATGTCGATTCGCTCAGGCGCAACGGCGAGATTGCGCAGCACGTTGCCTACTGGACCGAGGACCGCTACGACGAGATCGTCGGCACGCTGCTCGCGGCCGGTTATGTCGAGGGCCATGGCGGCCGGATGGGAGCAGCGGGGCGCTTCGGCTATTTCGTGCACCCGGAGTTTCCGAGCGGCATGTTCGAGATCTCCGAGATGACCGGCGGCAAGGCGGAGTACTTCGGCGCCATCAAACAGGCGGCAGCCGCCTGGGACGGCAGCGACCCCATTCGCGTGGTGGGCGCTGCCCCATCGTCGCTTGCGCAAAAGCAGGAATGACCGCCATGGGTGCCCGCCCCATTGCAGAGAACAGAAGAATGCAACCAAAGATTCCGTTACCGACCCACGATCAACTCCCAGCCGACATTCGCAAGGACGTTGGCGAGTCTGCCGCCGGCCAATATCTTCCGCATGATGGCCAATGCTCCGGCGAGCCTGAATGGCTTCATCCAGCTCGCGGGCTCAATTCTGATGCAAAGCGAGTTCGACAAGCGCAAGCGCGAGATTGCGGTGCTGCGTATCGCTCATGTCACCCATTCGTTATACGAATGGGAGCAGCACGTCCGGATTGCACAAATGCTTGGTGTCACGCAGGAAGAGATAGCCCGTATCGGCGTTGATGGGCCCGTGCAGGGATTGGATGAAGAAGGCCTGCTTCTTTGCCGGGTAGCGGAAGAGATCAGCCGGGATATACGGTTGAGCGACGAGGCGCTGCAGGCGATCCTCGAGCGGTACGGCGTGCGCCAGGCAACCGAGCTTATCCTGTGCTGCAGTTACTTCAACATGGTCAGCCGGTTCCTGGAGTCAACGCGAGTGGAGATCGAGAGCGCTCCGGTCATCTGACTTTCTGTGCGGTGAGGATGGCGCGGCCCTGAAGGCCTGCGTGTCTACCGCGGCTCGCCAAGTACTCACTGCACTTCTCGTTGGGGCGGAGTGGCAGTATGGCCGTGCCGGCATCGGCCAATCTCATTGACCATCACCCGGGGCGTGCCCTGTTTCCAGGAGGAAAAATGAATAGATTGCAGGACAAAGTTGCGGTAGTGACGGGAGGCGGGTCCGGTATCGGCAAGGCTATCTGTCTTCAGTTCGCACGGGAAGGCGCGCGTGTCGTCGTGATCTCGAATGTGAAGTCTGAGTCCGACAGTGTCGCGGAAAATGTTCGTCGGCTTGGGCGGGAGGCCGTTGCCTATGTGGCGGACGTGACGGACGCCACCCGGATGAAGGCTGTTGCCGACGAGATCACGGATCGATTCGGGAAGGCAGACATACTGGTTACCAGCGCTGGCGTCATGGGCGAGCGCACGCTTGTCGCCAGTACCAGCGAGGAAGGCTGGCGTTCAACGATTGAGGTGAACCTCAATGCCACTTTCTACTGCATCAAGGCTTTTCTTCCCGCGATGATGGAAAAGAACAGCGGGAGGATCATTACAATCGCTTCGACTTCCGGCAAGCTTCCCGCCGCCATGAATGGTGACTATGCGGCATCAAAGCATGGCGTGATCGGATTGACTAAAGCGCTGGCCCTCGAACTAGGCCTATTGGGAAAGAACGGAATCACCGCGAACGCTATCTGTCCCGGGGCAACGGCTACGCCGATGATCGCCGCTATAAGCGAACAGATGCATTCGTTGACGGGCCAATCGGCCGAAGAATTCATCCGAGAAAGGGTCGCCTCGAAGAACATTCAGCAAAGACTGCTGGATCCCGCCGAGATTGCGCATATGGCAGCTTACCTTGCGTCAGACGAGGCGAGAGGCGTCACCGGCCAGGCGCTGAATGTCTGTGGCGGCACGGTCCTGTACTGAGGCTCAGTAACTTCCCGCATGCGCAGGTGCATATCTTTAAGCCCGAGCTGCAACAGATCCGGCAGCCAACCCGGCGCAACGCGGCGCCGCAGGCACCCGCCGGCCTGAGGTTCTTCGAGGCGGCGATCCAGACCCTTCGCAACCCGCGGCTGGGAGAACCAGCGGCGGCGGCGCCAACTGTGGCTGCGGACCATGGCGACAAGATCGAGCTGTTTTGCGCCCACGATCCGGTCGAGTTCGAGCCCCGCCCCCCTTCAATTAAGACTGGAGAGACCTATGCCCATCGGTTATTCGCCAACCCCCAACGGTCCGCTGGATCGCCTGTATCGCTGGATTGCCAAGTACGCGTCGCGGTACTCGGGCGGTGCCGACCGCGTCGCCAACCAGGAAGCGCTTAAGGGCTTTCGCCGAGCCCAGTGCCTGGCCTATGACGCGGTCGAGCATGTCGCCGGGCAGCTCAGGCCGGGCATGACCGAGCGCGAAGCGGCGCAGTTGCTGGACGACCATCTCAAGAACAACGGAACTCAGCGATACCTGCACAGGCCCTTCGCCTGGTTCGGCGACCACGCGCGTTTCGACGGGTACGCCGGCTACGGCGATTATCACCCGAGCGGCCGCAAGCTCGAAGTGGGCGCCACAGCGATTCTTGACGTCTCGCCCGTCGTAGACGGCTACATCGGCGACGTCGGCTACGCCCTCTCGATCGGCTCCAACCCGGAACTCAACATTGCCAAGGAATTCCTGCTTGAACTCCGAGCCGAGATCCCGAAGCTGTTCGCCAGTTCGATGACGCCGGCGGAAATATGGGCCGAGGTGAATCGGCGCATCGTGGCGGCCGGCTATGACACCATCCACGCCAAGTATCCGCACTGCGTGCTTGGTCATCGCGTCTTCCGAGTCAAGCCGAAGAAGGGCAAGCACCTTCGTATCGGGTGGCGGGCCTTCGGCTGGTTCTCTCTCGAGACCAACCTGGCCTTCCTGAGAATGGGCCCTTCTGCGGCCCTGACGCCCGAGCATGTGGGCAAGAAGCTTGGGCTGTGGGCCATCGAGCCGCACATCGGCTGGAAGGGGGGCGGTTGCAAGTTCGAGGAAATCCTGGTGGTTGAGCACCACCGCTGCTATTGGCTGGATGACGACGTGCCACACGTGCGCGAGGTGCCCAGCGGCAGTTGATCCAAATACTGCAGAGCTGCCGCCATTCCCCGCTGGCCGATATGACCCGGGCCTGCTCGTCGATTCTTCATAGTCGATGAGGCGCGATATTCCCGCTGATCAGCTGCCTCAGGCCTTGTCCGGCTTGATCGGAACGGCGCTGGCCGAAACATCCGTGGCCGCATGAGAACTGGCCTGCATGGAGACCTAGCATGAACCGAGACCTACCCTCAGAAGGACTGATTCCCGTAGCGAATTTTGACAAGGCAAGGCGGCTGCCTGCACCACAAGACCGGTTGCGCGAGCTTCGGTACTGTGCACAACAGTTCCGTGAGCGATTTCTTGATGAGTCGGCCGTATCTTTTGCCCGCAGTCTCAACCTGTTGCGTGTTCCTTATCCTGCTTGGTACGCCTTCAGCGGTGTGTATTCGCAACAGTTGCTCAAGCCTCATCTGATCCATTTGTTGGCCCGTGTCACGGTGATCCAGTTCACAGGATTCGATGGCAAGACGCGCACGCTGTTGTTCACCCCTGCGGACTTCGAGGCCGGTACCGAAACGCCATACTTCAAACGTATGGTTGGAAGGATGCCGAGCTCCCTGCACAGCATTATCGCCCCTGTCCACAGCACAGTGATGGAGGCATTAGACACCTGTGGTATTGCCCCAGGCGAGGTTGACTACATCACCTACGATCATCTCCACACGCAGGACGTCAGGCGCTGGCTTGGCAGCGCGACGGCGCCGGGGCTATTCCCGAATGCGAAGCTGCTGGTGCATAGCCAAGAACTGGCGAGCGTCAGGGGCCTGCTGCCTATCCAGGCTGATTGGTATTGCCCACACGGGTTGGACGGCGTGCCGGCCGCCCGCATCATCGCCTTCGACGGCAGCATCCAGCTGGGGTGCGGCGTGGCATTGATACATACACCCGGGCATACGGAAGGCAACCATTCACTGGTCTACCGGACGCCGGACGGCATTCGTGTCAGTAGTGAGAACGGGGTATCGGCCGACAGCTGGGCCCCCGAGCATTCGAGGCACAACGGCATCCGACGCTTTGCGCTCGCTACAGGAGCCGAGGTTGTCCTGAACGGAAATACTCAGGAAGGCAGCAACGATCAGTACCTGTCGATGGTCGTGGAGAAAACCATCGCAGGCCAGTCCTCCACGCACGCATTCAGCAATGTGGTCCCATCCAGCGAATGCACGCCTCACTGGCTTTTCCCCGGCGCTCCATCGAGCCACCTATGGGGCGAGACAGGTTTCGGCTACCCAAGACGTCGCTAAAAAATGCGGCGCTCGACGAGCATGGAGCGGTGCTCGATGCCGTGTTGCGAGGAGACGCGCAAGCCGGCACGCAGGCCATGATCCGCATATTTCTGCCGGCGGAATCGTCTATGCGGACGTGATCGCGGCAATACCCGGCGACGATGCCGGCGGCCGGGCTCGCGCCAAACGCCCATGAACGCGGGAGCGCACCCGCGCGGGAGCGTTTCCTCGTTCAGGCGGTCTGGGCGCTGTCGTCGCTTTCTTAGCGAGGAGCCCGCCGGCAATAAGGCCGCCTTTACTACGCAAGAGTCGCGTCTTTACTACACTTCACGCCAGAAGGAGCCCAAGAAGGTCGAAAGGCTATATGCGCTGCACAAGTTGCGGGTTCGAGAACATCGCCGAATCGAAACTCTGCGAGGAGTGCGGGGCCAAGCTTGCCCGCATCTGCCCAAACTGCGGCCACGAATCGAGCCTGGCCGCCAAGTACTGCAGCGAGTGCGGCTCGCACCTGGGCGAGTCATCGCAAGCGTCGTCCGCTCTCGCGCAGCCCGCCCTTGCCGCCCCCATTCATTACACCCCGCCCCATTTGGTCGAGCGCATCATGGCCGAGCAGGCGGCGCTTGAAGCGCGGGGCGAAACCGCCGGCGAACGCAAGACCATCACCGTCCTGTTCGCCGACATGGCCGGCTCAACAGCATTGATCTACGACCTGGATCCCGAAGAGGCCCACCGCCTGATCAGCCCGGTCGTGGCGCTGATGATGGAGGCCGTGCACCACTACGAGGGCTACGTGGCCAAGTGCCTGGGTGACGGGATCCTGGCCCTGTTCGGCGCCCCCATCGCCCATGAAGATCATCCGCAACGGGCTCTGTACGCGGCGCTGCGCATGCAGGAAGCGATGCGCCGCCACAGCGACCAGGTCCGTCTGGAGCAGGGCATACCGTTGCAGATCCGGGTGGGCGTCCACACGGGTGAGGTGGTGGTGCGCTCGATCCGCAAGGATGACCTGCGCACGGAATACGACCCGGTGGGGCACACGATCCATATCGCCTCCCGGATGGAAGCGATTGCCGCGCTCTCCTCCATCCTCGTGACTGAATCCACGCATAAGCTCGCCGAGGGGTATTTCGAGTTCAAGGCCTTGGGGCCCGCTCGGGTCAAGGGGATCCCGAAGCCGCTCGCCGTCTATGAGGTGCTAGGTCTGGGGCCATTGCGCACGCGCCTGCAAGTAGCTGAGCGCCGCGGCCTGGCACGGTTCGTCGGCCGCGATTCCGAACTGGAGCAATTGCACCGGTCGCTGGAACAGGCTCAAGAGGGACACGGGAAGATCGTCGGGGTGGTGGGCGAGGCTGGGGTCGGCAAGTCTCGGCTGTTCCATGAGTTCAAGGGGCGCTCACAGCACAGCTGTCTAGTGCTGGAGACATTTTCAGTGTCGCACGGCAAGTCCTTTGCCTATTTGCCGCTGATCGAGCTTCTGAAGAACTATTTTCAGATATCCGCCCAGGACGACGAGCGAGGATGCCGTGAAAAGGTTATGGGCAAGGTGCTGGCGCTGGAGCGCAGTCTGGAAGACCAATTGCCATACATGCTCTATCTGCTGGGCATCGGCGAACTGGGTTCGGCGCTGCCTGACATGGACCCGAGCATCCGGCGCGACCGTACATTCGAGGCGATCACGCGAGTGCTGATGCGCGAAAGCCTCGATCGGCCGATTGAGTTGGTGTTCGAGGACCTGCAATGGCTGGACCGCGAAACCGAGGCGTTCCTCAAGTTCCTAATTGATCGCGTGGCCAGCGCCCGGATACTCCTCCTCATGAACTACCGCCCCGAGTATCAACATGGTTGGGGTCAGAAGAGCTACTACACGCAATTGCGACTTGATCCTTTGGACCCGGCCGAGGCCCAACGGCTATTCGCAGCGCTGCTTGGCGATGACCCTGGACTCATGGCCCTTAAACAACTCATCCTGGAGAAGACCGAGGGCAACCCGTTTTTCATCGAAGAGGTGGTTCAGACCCTCGTCGAGCAGAACGCACTGCTCGGTGAGCCGGGGCGATACCGGATCGAGAAGGCCCCGGCCACGCTGCAGATCCCCACCACCGTGCAGGCTGTGCTCGCCGCGCGCATGGACCGCCTCCCCGGCGCGGAGAAGGAGTTGCTGCAGACCCTTGCCGTGATCGGCAAGGAGTTTCCCTGGAGTCTGATCGAGCTTGTTGTCGGGCAGCCTGAAGACTATCTGCGCCGCCTGCTGTTCCGCCTGGAGGTTGGAGAGTTCATTTACGAGCGGCCGGCGTTCCCGGAGGTCGAGTACACCTTCAAGCATGCACTCACCCAGGAACTCGCGAGCAACTCCATGCTCACTGAACAGCGCAGCGTGCTGCACGAGCGTACGGCGCAGGCCATCGAAGCACTCTTCCACAATCGGGTCAAGGACTACTGCAGCGAGTTGGCGCATCACTACAGCCTGAGCGGCAACATTCCGAAAGCCGTGTCGTACCTCCATTGCGCGGGGCAACAGGCGCTCCAGCGCTCCGCCAGTCTTGAAGCGATCCGCCACCTCAATACCGCCCTGGCGCTGCTCAAGCGCCTGCCCGACACGCGCGAACGGGCTCGTCAGGAACTGACACTGCAACTCACGCTCGGTCCCGCCTTGATGGCTGCCAGAGGCTACGCCGCGTCGGAAGTGGAATCCACTTACGCCCGCGCGCTGGCGTTATGCGAAGAGGTCGGGGAAACTTCACAGCTCTTCCCGGCGCAGTTGGGGTTGCGAACTTACTATAACTTGCGAGCAGAGTACGCAACCGCACAAGCGCTGGGCGAGTGGCTGCTCCGCCTGGCCATGGATGCACAGGACCCCGGTTTGCTCGTGGAGGCTCATGGTGCACTCGGGGCGAGTTCGTTCTTTCAAGGCGACCTCGCCACTGCCCGTGCCCACCAAGAGCGGGTGCGTGCCCTCTACGACCCAGAACAGCATCATGCTCATGCCTTTGCTTCCGGGTTGGATCCGGGCATACGTGGCCTCAACCACCTGGCCTGGAGCCTGTGGTATCTGGGCTATCCCGATCAGGCGCAAAAGCGAAGCCAGGAGGCGCTTGCACTGGCCCAGAAGAAGTCCCACCCTTTCAGCTTGTCGTTCACCCTGGCTTTCACAGCTCAGTTGCATCAGTTTCGGCGTGAAGCGCAACGGACTCATGAATGCGCCGAGGCCGCCATTACGCTCTCAAGCGAGCAGGGGTTTCCATTTTTTTTGGCGTGGGGAACCATCCTGCAAGGTTGGGCGATGGCTGAGCAGGGAAGAGGAGAGGAGGGAATCACTCAGATAATTCAGGGTCTTTCCGCCTACCAAGCCACGGGGGCCGAGCTGGGACGGTCATACTTTCTGGCGCTGCTAGCGGAAACCTATGGTAACGCTGGGCAAACTCAAGCAGGACTGAGCGCGTTGGCCGAGGCACTGGCCATGGTCGACAGAACGGGAGAACGTTGTTATGAAGCGGAGCTGCATCGGCTCAAGGGTGAGCTAATGCTGCATCAGCGGAGCGTCCAGACCGATGAGGCCGTGGGCGGCGAAGAAGCGGAAGCGTGTTTTCACAAGGCGACCGCGGTGGCCCGCCACCAAAGCGCGAAGTCGCTGGAGCTGCGAGCGGCGCTGAGCCTGGCCCGCCTGTGGCAAGGAGAGGGCAAGACGGCGGCAGCCCGGCAGAGGCTCGCCGAGATCTATGGCTTCTTCACTGAAGGTTTCGACACCGCTGACTTACGACAGGCCAAAGCGCTGCTGGATGAGCTGCCGTGAGCTCAAGCGTCGTCAAAGACAGGTGTTTAAGCTCAGCAAGTTCACCCGCGCCTACCGCCCGCAAGCCAACGGCAAGGCAGAACGCTTCATCCTATCGGGCCTTTGCCTAGACGTATCAGAACTCCCAGGGGTGCGCCCAAGCCCTAACCAGTTGGCAGCATCACTACAACTGGCATCGGCCACATAGCGGCATTGGCGGCCTTGCGCCCATGTCCCGACTTCCAGCGTCGAGAAATAACGTCTTGCCGCTTCACGGCTAGTCGCGGGTTCGCTTTCACGTCCGGCAACGATTCCACAAAAATAGCCGACTGAGCCGTGCTCGCTCCACATTTCGCCAGCAAAGCGCGTGAGAATGCAGGACCATCGCGTTTACACGTATGGAATCGATTCCTGATATGCCTAGAATGGCGAATCAAACGGTGCCGATGCCGGCCGATAACGAACAGGTTCCGGGTCTGGAGTGGGGCGCAGATGCTAGTCGGGTAGGCCCGGTATCACGCTTTGGCTCGCGCGAATCATCCGCGGCTCGTTCTTTGGACGCCTCAGGCAATCATGAATAAGGAAAGCCAATGAATGACTTTGACGGCAACGTGGCTCTAGTTACTGGCGGCGTCAGCATTGATGGCATCGAACTCATGCGGCTGGACGCCAGCAGCGAAAAGGCGTGGCACTCCGCGGTTGCGCAAGTCTGTGAGCGGCATGGTTCCCTCGACATTCTCGTGAACTCGCCCGGTATCCAGGGCAACGTGGTCGCCGGCGCCCTGGAGCATTGTTCAGTGGTGGACGGCGGCTCGCACCTGTTGCGCTGATTTCCCTTCAATTTTCCTCTCTTCAACATGGATCCGACTCAACTGCCAATCGAACAGCGCCCGCTGGGTGCCTGTCTCGCGCTACAAGCCTCAAGACATGCCGACCAGGATTTTCTTGTCTTCGGTGACCGATCCTGGACCTATCGCCAGTTTGACGAATGGGTTACGAGGGTGGCCGGAGGTTTGGTGGCGCTGGGCCTTTCCAAGGGTGACAAGCTGGCCATCATGCTGCCTAACTGCCCGGAGTTCATGGCCTTGTGGTTTGCCTGCGCGCGCATCGGCGT
Organism: Cupriavidus sp. FW305-F7; assembly: GCF_058782875.1. NCBI lineage: Bacteria > Pseudomonadati > Pseudomonadota > Betaproteobacteria > Burkholderiales > Burkholderiaceae > Cupriavidus > Cupriavidus sp. FW305-F7. The sequence continues at coordinate 46,895 of NZ_JBYSYC010000028.1, forward strand.
GATCGAGGTGCCGGTGAACACCGCCTATCGCGGTCCACTGCTGCGTTACATCCTGGAGCACTCTGACTCGCGCATGGCGGTAGTCGCCAACGAGTTTGTCGAGCGCTTGCAGCATGACGCCGTCCAGTTCGCCAAGCTCGAGACGCTGGTGATCTGGTCCGACAAACCGGCGCCTCTCATGGACGCTCCGATCCCGGCGGTTCCGTTCGAGATGCTCCTGTCGAAGTCGGTTCCCTTGCCAGACGTTCAGATCAGCCATCGCGACACGATGGCAATCATGTACTCGTCGGGCACCACGGGCCCGTCCAAGGGCATCCAGCTGTCGCACAATTATTTCTGGTGGGGCGGCAGCATGGCCGCTCGCAACGGCCGGCTCGACGGCACGAAGCGCCTGTACACCTGCTTGCCGTTGTTCCACGCCAATGCTCAGCTGACCACGGCCATGCCGGCGCTCATGGCGGGAGCTACCTTCGTTCTCGACGACCGCTTCAGCGCCAGCACGTTCTGGGAACGCCTCAGGGCATGTGGCGCCACCTCGTTCGCATATGTCGGCGGCATGCTGGCGATGCTGATGAAGCAGCCGCCGTCGCCCGGGGACCGGGATCACTACGTAGCCCGTGCGGTGGGTGGCGGAGCCCCCAAGGAGCTGTGGCCAGCGTTCGAGGCTCGCTTCGGCGTACGAATCTATGAGGGCTATGGGCAGACGGAGAACTGCGTCGCGCTGAGCAGTCCCGACGATGCGCCGCGTGTGGGTTCCGTGGGGCTGCCCATCTGTGGCTACGACGTGGACCTCGTGGACGACAACGACGAGCCTGTCGGCCCCGAAACGGTTGGCGAGCTTGTCTTCCGCCCACAGCAGCCGTACATCATGATGGATGGCTACTACAAGATGCCCGAGGCGACCCTCGCGCAAAGCCGCAACCTCTGGTTCCACACCGGTGATCTGATGAAGAAGGACCGGGACGGCTACTTCTATTTCGTAGACCGGAAGAAAGACGCGATTCGCCGGCGCGGGGAGAACATCTCTGCTTTCGAGGTCGAGATGGTGGTGAACACCCATCCCGGTGTGCTCGAGTCCGCAGCGATCGCAGTGCCGTCCGACCTCGGCGAAGACGAGGTGATGGTGTGCGTGATTCCCCGGCCAGGCCATTCGCTCGATCCGCTCGACCTGATCAAGCACTGCGAGGGCCTGATGCCGTATTTTGCGGTGCCTCGCTATGTGGATCTGCGCGAGGAGTTCCCCAAGACCCCGACTCACCGGGTCGAGAAATACCGCTTGCGCGAACTGGGTATCACCCCGACGACCTGGGACCGCGACAAGGCGGGTTACACAATCAGGCGTTGATTTTCACTCTTCTGACGAGGTACTCATGAGTTCTCTATTCGGCAAGGTCAGCCAGATTGGCTATGTGGTCCAGGACCTCGAGGCTGCAATGCAGCAATGGCTCGCCATGGGCGTCGGCCCATGGTTTCACGTCGAAGACGTGTCGATGGACCAGTTCCGTCACCGGGGCCAGCCTTCGGACGCCAGGTTTGCAGTGGCGATCGCAAACTCGGGCGATATCCAGATCGAACTGATCAAGATGACTAACGACGCGCCCTCAAGCTGGAGGGAATTCCGTGATGCCGGTGGCAAGGGTATTCAACATATCGCGTACTGGACCCGAGACTACCAGTCCGTGCTCGATCGTGCGGTTGCGCAAGGGCTCGTGATCATTCAAGAAGGGCAGATCGGAGGGCCGACGGGACGCTTCTGCTACTTCGAGTCACCCGACGTTCCCGGAACGGTCGTCGAACTTTCTGACATCAGCGGGCCGAAGGGCGAGATGTTCGAGCAGATCCGGCAGGCCGCGCTGACTTGGGATGGCCAGAATCCTGTGCGTAAGGTCTGAACAACGTACCACGGAACTTAGTAGAAGGAGATACCAATCATGCGTGCCGTAGTGTCCGATGGACAGCGAGTTTTCCTCACCGACGTTCCCAGCCCAACGCCCGGGCCCGGACAGGTGCTGATCCAGGTCCGAGCCAGCGCGCTCAATCGCATTGATCTTGCGATGTCGAAGGGAGCCGAGCACGGTAGCGTCGGCGGCACCGGCGTGCCACTTGGCGTTGAATGGGCGGGTGACATCGCCGAGGTGGGCGCAGGCGTCACGGCGTGGCGCGTCGGTGACCGCGTGATGGGCGCAGGAATCGGTGGTTTTGCCGATTTCACGCTGGGCTACGCTCCGTTGATCTATCCGATCCCGGCGGGGTTGAGCTACGAGCAGGCCGCGGCATTGCCGGTGGGCCTCCAGACCATGCACGACGCGCTTGTGACAAACGGCGCCATGAAGCCGGGACAGGCGGTGCTGGTGCAGGGGGCCAGTTCGGGTATCGGCGTGGCCGGCATGCAAATCGCGAAGGCATTGGGGGCAGGAAAGGTCATCGGTTCGTCTACATCGGCCGATCGTCGGGCGAGACTGAAGGAATTCGGCGCGGATGCCGTCGTTGACACGAGCCGTGCGGATTGGGTGCAGCAGGTGCTGGACGCGACCGATGGCCAGGGTACTGATCTGCTTGTCGACATGGTAGCGGGGCCCTACGTCAATGGTGGCCTGGCGGCAACGCGTATCGGAGGCCGCATGGTCAATGTGGGGCGGGTTGCGGGCGAAAGCGGGGACTTCAATTTCGACCTGCATTCGATGCGCCGCATCACCTATGTTGGCGTGAGCTTCCGCACACGCACTCCGGCCGAAGTGGTGGAAGTCGTGGCCCGCACCCGGAACGATCTCGGGGCACTACTGGACAGGGGAAAGATCCGCATGCCGGTCGCTCAGGTCTTCAGGCTTGAAGAGGTTGGGCAGGCGCTGGAGCATATGGCCGCGAACCGGCACTTTGGAAAGATCGTGCTTTCTCACGTCGTGGCCGAAGGTCTATGACGAGTCGGCGATGACTTTGCGGGTTCACCATCTCAACTGCGGCACGATGTGTCCATTCTGCGAGCCACTGGTCAATGGCGGAGGCAGTTGGCGCCGACCGGGTCACCTGGTTTGTCATTGCCTGTTGATTGAGACACCAGAGGCGTTGGTGCTGGTCGATACCGGGCTGGGCTTGCGCGACATCACCGATTCGCGCCGCCGCCTGGGCTCGACATACCCTGCGCTATTCAAACCGAGGCTCGACGTCGACGAAGCAGCGATCTCGCAAGTCCGTGCACTGGGCTACGACCCCCGTGATGTGCGCCACGTGATTGCTACGCATGTGGACCTCGATCATGTGGGTGGACTGGCCGACTTTCCTGACGCACAGGTGCACGTCTTCAAGCCGGAACTCGACCAGATCCTGCATCCGACGCCACGTGACCGTGCACGCTTTCGCATGCCGCAATTCGAGCACCAGCCGCACTGGACTGTGCACGAGAACGCAGGCGAGCGCTGGTTTGGCTTTGAGGGTATTCGGGCCTTGCCGGGTCTGTCAGTGGACATCCTGATGATCCCGCTTATCGGCCACACGCATGGCCACGCTGGCGTGGCGGTTCGCGATGGTGATCGCTGGCTGATGCATTGCGGCGATGCCTACTACCACCATTCTCAGCTCACCGGCAAGCCGCGGTGGCGTCCGGCGATGAACTTCTTCGAGGCTTATATCCAGGCGAACCGCAGGGCGCGGCTAAAGAATCAGGTGCGGTTGCGTGAGTTGGCGGCACGCCACGGTGACGAAGTTGAACTCTTTTGCTCACACGATCCCGTGGAGCTAGCGCGATACACCAGTTGAATTTTCACGATCCAGAAGTATCGGAATCAATCAAGTTGGGAGCATGGATTATGCAAGACGTGTATGTAGTCGGTATTGGAATGACGCCGTTCGGCAGGCTGCTGGATCTCAGCATCAAGCAGATGACCAGGATCGCTGTGGATGCCGCCCTGGCCGATGCGGGTATCGAGGGGGCATTGATAGAGGCAGCCTACTTCGGGAACTGTGTACAAGGCCATATGGAAGGACAGCATATGATTCGCGGTCCAGTGGCACTTCGGGCGATGGGTCTAGGTGGAATTCCGATCGTCAGCGTGGAGAATGCCTGCGCCAGCGGCAGCACGGCGCTGAACCTGGCCGTTCATCATATTCTGGCGGGGGGCTGTGACGTCGCGCTGGCCGTCGGCGCCGAGAAGATGTATTCGTCGGATCGTGCGAAGATGTTCTCGGCTTTCGACAGCGGCTGGGACGTGACGCAGGTCGAAGAGAACACACAACGCCTGCTGGAGCTCGGCCAGGGCCTGGAGATCCCTCCCGGTACAACCTCGCCCAAGCCCTACAGCGTGTTCATGGACATCTATGCGGCCGCGGCGCGTGAACACATGAAGCGCCATGGCACCACCCAGCGGCAACTGGCTGCAGTGTCGGCAAAGAACCACCAGCACTCCCGGCACAACCCGCTATCGCAGTATCGCGACCCCTATACGATCGAGCAGGTATTGGCCGCGCCGCCGATCACGTACCCCCTGACCATGCCGATGTGCTCGCCGGTCAGCGACGGGGCGGCAGCGGCGATCGTCTGCAGCGAGGCGGCGCTGAAGCGGCTGGGCCTGAGCCGGTCGCGTGCGGTCAAGGTGTTGGCCAGCGTTGTGCAGGCTGGCTCCGACCGCAGCGCCGACGACGCCGAACATGCATGTACGGCGCTGGCATCGCGGCGGGCCTATGAGAAGGCCGGTCTGGGTCCGGCGGATGTGTCGGTGGCCGAAGTCCACGACGCCACCGCCATGGGTGAGATTGTGCAAATTGAGAACCTCGGGTTGTGCGCCCGCGGCGACGGCGGGCCAATGGCGGAGCGCGGCGAGACGGCGATTGGCGGACGAATCCCGGTCAACCCTTCAGGTGGTCTGGAGTCCCGAGGCCACCCGATCGGTGCCACCGGCCTGGCGCAGGTGCATGAATTGGTGACCCAACTTCGCGGTGAAGCGGGAGCCCGGCAAGTCGAGGGCGCCCGTGTCGGCCTGGCCGAGAATGGCGGCGGGCTGATTGGCGTGGAAGAGGCCGTCGCCTGCATCACCATTCTTGGTCGCTGAGACCGTCGCCGCCACTGCACCGCCCGGCCGCGGGCCACGACGCATCATGACTACATCTGCTACGTTCTCAGCGTTCGCACCGATTCCGGGTAAGGCGGGTTATCCGCTTCTTGGCAACCTGCCGCAGGTACCGAAAGGAAAGCTGGTCCAGTTCCTGACTGAGACTGCCCGCGCATTTGATGGCATTTTTGCGCTGGACTTTGCCGGCAAGCGGGCCACCTTCGTCTCATCTGCCGCGCACGCGATGCAGGTATGTGACACACAGCGCTTTCGCAAAGCGCTCGGTCCGGGAATCACCATGCTGCGGCCGCTGGCCGGCGATGGCTTGTTTACCGCTTACAGCGACGAAGTCAACTGGGGCAAGGCGCATCGCATCCTCATGCCAGCATTTGGCCAACGGGCAATGCGGGGCTACTTTGATGCCATGCTCGCGGTGGTACAGCGCCTCGTTGAAAAATGGGAGCGCGGGGGCCCCGACGCGGACATCGTTGTTACCGATGACATGACGCGGCTGACTCTGGACACGATCGCCCGTTGCGGGTTCGGATATGATTTCGCGTCCTTTGACAGCCCGGGCGTACACCCGTTTATCGAAGCCATGGTGCGCTCACTGAGCGAAGCGTTGGCGCGCGTCACGCGCCTGCCGATCCAAACGGCGTTGATGCGCCGTTCGCGAGAGCAGTTTGACGCTGACACCCAGTACCTGCACCAGTTGGTGGACGAAGTGATCGAACAGCGGCGGCGCGAGCCCACCGGCACCCGGGATCTTCTGAACCTGATGCTGGAAGCGCGAGATCCGCTGACTGGCGAAGCGCTGGACAACCTGAACATCCGCTTTCAGGTGCTCACGCTCCTGATGGCCGGGCACGAAACGACCAGCGGCCTGCTCAGTTTCGCGCTTTATGAACTGGTGCGCCATCCCGGCGTATTGGCTGAGGCCTATGCCGAGGTCGATGCCGTCCTGCCGGGGGGCCGCATACCGGAATACGGCGACCTGGCGCGACTTGACGTCATCGACAGGGTACTGAAGGAGACTCTGCGCCTGTGGCCGACAGCCCCCGCTTTCAGCGTCGCCCCATTTAACGACGAGGTGATTGGCGGACGGTACCGGATCGTCAAGGACTCCCGGGTTACCGTGCTCACGACGGCGCTGCATCGCGACCCGGCAGTATGGCCAAGTCCTGACCGTTTCGACATCAACCGCTTCCTGCCAGAGAATGAGCGCGATCGTCATCCTGCCGCCTATAAGCCCTTCGGCAATGGAGAGCGTGCGTGCATCGGTCGGCAATTTGCGTTAGCCGAGGCCAAGCTTGCGCTGGCGCTTATCCTGCAGCGCTTCAAACTCGAGGATCCACACGACTATCAATTCCGCATTGCCGAGGCCCTGACCATCAAGCCCGAGGGATTCGTGCTGCGCGCCAGTCCGCGGCTTGCGCATGAGCGCTTTAGCCCGTCTGCTGCGCCGACTGAGAGGGATCACAACCCCGGACTTGATGCGGAGGAGGGGCCCCTGCCGGCAGGAGGCGGCCGGCGCATGCGCATAGCCTTCGGCTCCAGCCTGGGGTGTGCACGGGAGATTGCGGGCGAGATCGCTCAGCGAGCCGCGCATGCTGGCTTCGACACCACCGTGCACGAGCTGGATGAATTGGTTGGTGCGATGCCTGCTGAAGGCGTGCTGATCGTCGTTGCATCGACCTACTACGGAAGCGCGCCTGACACGGCGAGGAAGTTCGACGCTGCCATTGCGAGTGAGCTGGCAACGTTCAGGGCCCCAGCGTTGACCGTGGCGGTCCTCGGTTGCGGCAATTCGCAGTGGCCGACCTATCAGGCCTTTCCGAAACGTGTTGCAGACTTCTTCGAACAAGCGGGTGCCGTTCGCCTGCTGGATCGTGGCGAGGCCGATGCCGACGGCGACTTCGACCGGACGGCGGGGGAGTGGCTAGCCGCCATGTGGCGCAAGCTGGGCACAGGCGGCGAGGATTTTCCGTTGCGACCACCGGTCAGGATTGAACTCACGGATCCGTTCACGGCGCGTCAGCTTGTCCTGCCGCCAGGTGTGATGCAACTGGAGGTCATCGACAATGAGGAACTGGTGCGGGAGCCGGCCGGGTTATGGGACTTTGCCATCGAGCCCCCACGCACATCGACGCGTCACATTCGATTGCGTCTGCCGGCAGAGGCGCCACGCCCCGCGTACCGGACCGGTGATCACCTCGCCGTTTACCCGAGCAATAAGCCGGAAGTGGTGGAGGCGCTGATTGATCGTCTTGGGTTGTCCGGCGCGGCGACCGTGCGCCTCCATTCGGCGCGAGGCATGGCAGCGGGCCTGCCCCTGGACAACGCGTTGACGGTGCGCGAACTACTGTTGCACTACCTCGAACTACAGGATGTCCCCACTCGGACTGCGCTGGCGTACCTTCAGCGCGCAACGCGCTGCCCGTTCACGCGTCGGCAGCTCGAAGCACTCTCGTCGGACGATGTCACCACGGGTTATGTCGCCCATGTCTCCACGCCAAGGCTGGGGCTGCCAGAACTGCTGGAGCGCTACCCGGCGATAGAACTGGACCTGGAGGGCCTGCTCACGATTTATCCGCCACTGCGGCCGCGGCTCTATTCCATCTCTTCGTCTCCGGAGACTACCGCGGATGAGTTGACAATCACGGTCGGCACTTTGCGTGGGCCTGCACTGTCAGGCGGTGGCGAGTTCAGCGGCGTGGCGTCGAACTATCTCGCCGGCCTTTTGCCAGGCCAGTCGCTCTGGGCCGCTGTCAGGACGCCAGAGCCCGCCTTCGCGCCAGAGGCGGGAACGCCCCTGATCCTGATCGGGCCAGGTACAGGCATTGCGCCGTTTCGTGGCTTCATTGAACAACGGCTGCATGAGCATCGCCTGAACGGAGGCGCACCGCCAACATTGCTGTTCCATGGCTGCCGCCATCCGGATCACGACTGGCTGTACCGGGATGAGCTGATGGGTTGGGAGCGCGAGGGCGTCGTATCCGTCCGGCTTGCCGTCTCTGCACGGCCTGACGGCGAACGCTTCGTTCAGCACGCGCTCTGCGCTGCTGCGGATGAGGTCTGGTCCCTCTGGGATCAGGGTGCCGTGATTTACGTCTGCGGCGACGGACCCCATATGGCACCGGCTGTCCGCGCAACGCTGATCGCATTGCACCAGCAACGCCATCATGTCGACCAGGCAGTTTCTTCCGCCTGGCTGGACAATCAATTGACGAACGGCCGATATCGTCAGGATGTCTTCAATTGATCCGCCTGTGCGAATGAGATTGCGCGGTCGTTGACGCGTGCAGCCATGCAGCCCGCCCTGCGACGTCATGCCGCCAACTAAGGAAATAGCCAAGTGACTGAGAAGCGAGTACTGTGCTCGAGTTGTGATATCTATTGCCAGGTCTCCGCAGAGATTCCCGATTCCGGCTTGGTCGGAGACGTCCGCGTGAAGGCGTTAGATCCTCGTCCGCTCCGCGCGAACATTTGCATGAAGGGGGTCCACGCACCCTCTGGCTTCGCGAATCCCAACCGCGTCTTGTATCCACTGAAGCGAGTTGGTCCCCGAGGCGGTGGCCAGTGGGAGCGGGTGAGTTGGGACGCGGCGATGGATGACATCGCGCGCCGGCTATCGGATGTCGTCGCGAAGCATGGCCCTGAGGCGATGGCCGTGTCGACGTCTCAATGGAACACGCAGACGGACAATGGTGCCGCACGACGGTTCATGAATAAGCTCGGTTCGTCGAACTGGATTAGCGGTGTCGCGCTATGTGCAGGCAACACCGCTGCGATCAATCGCATTGTCTACGGGTGGTACCCATATCCGGATTATCCCAAAACGGAATGCATTGTGTTGTTCGGGCACAATCCAAGACAACATTCCTGGACGCCCGTCTACAACGCAATCCGACGAGCCCAGGATAGGGGAGCAAAGCTTATCGTCCTGGACCCGCGACGCAGTGAGAGCGCTGAACGCGCGGACATCTGGCTTCCCCTGCGACCAGGGACGGACGCCGCGATGTGTTTTGGATGGCTCAAAGTCATCCTTGATGAGGGGCTCTACGACCACGCCTTCGTCGAGCAATTCACCACGGGATTTGAGGAATTTCGGCGCAGGGTAGACGAGTTCCCGCTGACAAGAGTCGCGCAGATCACGGGCGTGGATCCTGAACTAATTGCTGCTGCCGCGCGCATGTACGCCACCAACGGACCAGCAGTGATTCCGTGGACCCCTATCACCGATCAGCAACGAAACTCGACGTCGGCTATCCGCCTGATGTGCAGCCTGCGCGCGATCTGTGGATACCTGGACGTGCCAGGTGGCGAGGTGCTGCACGGACTCCATCCCGATATCGTCCATGAGTCCGAAATGGAATGCCACGGGACGCTGAGCCCCGAGCAGCGGGCTAAGCAACTGGGGTCAGCGACACATCCAGCATTCACCTACCGGGGGACAGACGCGCTGCGAGAGCCCGCAAAGAGAGTGTGGGGATATGAATGGCCAAACCTGATCAGTGGCAGCCATATGGCCAATCCGACGGCCGTTTTCAAGGCAATGGCAGACGGAGATCCATACCCGGTAAAGGCGTTCCTTACGCTCGGTAACAACACCTTGCTGAGTTACGCAAACATGCAGCTGATCGAGCGAGCACTTCGCAATCAGTCACTTGTGGTCGCGGTCGAACACTTCCGCACCCCTACGGCTCAATTAGCCGACTACATCCTGCCTGGAGATGCCTGGTTGGAACGAAGTTGCTTGTCGGACGGCTTTGGCTGGACTGCGATCTACCGCCCATCGCAAAAGGTTGTAGAGCCTCAAGGGGAGTGCCGGAGCGTTTACGACTTCTGGAGGGAACTCGCAATCAGAATGGGAATGGCCGAGCATTTCCCGTGGACCTCTAACGAGGAGGTGCTTGATCATCGCGTGGCGCGCTTGGGCATGACGTTCTCCGAATTCGCGGAAAGGCATCCCTATCATGCCCCTGAGCTGAAGTATCGGAAGTATGAGCAGACGGGATTTGCAACCCCCAGCGGCAAGGTGGAGTTGCACTCAAGTGTGCTGGCGGACTTGGGCTTCGATCCGTTGCCGTACTGGCGCGAGGCACCGCCCGCCAACCCGGCGTGGCCGTTGACAATGTTCACTGGTGTTCGCGATGACGAGTTCTTTCAGACGGGACATCGGCACATTCACGCCCTTAGGGCAAGGCGGCCCGATCCGGTTGTGTTCCTTAACCCGCTGGATGCCGGCGAGGCCAGCCTGAGCGAAGGGGACTGGGGGGAGGTGGTAACGCCTCAGGGGCGAGTGAAAGCCAGGATTTCCGTGAGAGAGGATATGCCAGTAGGAGTGGTGCGGGTTCCGCATGGATGGTGGCTGCCCGAACGGCCCGAGGGTGATGGAACCTTGTCCGGCGCGTGGGATTTCGCGGATGCGCAAATATGCCCCGACGACCCTGAGCATCTCGACCTCGAGCAAGGAATCCCACACCTGAAGGGCGTGGCATGTCGAGTGCAGCGCGCTAGCGAAGTAAATCGGCTGTAGACAAAGGGCGCAGGTTTGGCAGACGTCTGGCTCTGCGTTCGAACCGAAGTTGGGGCATCTTGACTGGATTGAGATATTCCGCGAATTTCCATCAAATGATATACGTCTGAGGAGACCCATGTTCAAAGCGCTGGTACTGGAGAAGTCGTCGCAATTTACCGCCACCCTTAAGGAGATGGATGACGAATTCTTGCCCGCGGGCGACGTGACGGTTGACGTCGAGTACTCGACAATTAACTACAAGGACGCACTGGCCATCACAAACAGCTCTACGATAGTTCGGGAGTGGCCGATGGTCCCCGGCGTTGATGGCGCAGGCGTCGTGCGAGAAAGTAGCCATCCAGCGTGGAAACCAGGCGACCGGGTGCTGCTCAACGGGTTCGGTGTTGGCGAGAAGCACAAGGGTTGCCTGTCGGAGCTCGCACGCCTGGATGGCAACTGGCTAGTGCGGATCCCAGAGGTCTTTACGACGCGGCAAGCGATGGCCATTGGCACCGCGGGCTATACCGCCATGCTTTGCGTCATGGCGTTGGAGCGCCATGGGCTCAGGCCCGGTGAAGGCGAGGTGCTCGTAACGGGTGCAACCGGCGGAGTAGGCTCAATCGCCGTCGCGCTGTTGTCGAAGCTCGGCCATCGGGTGGTTGCCACGACGGGGAAGAGCGCGGAGACGTCTTACCTGAAAGCACTGGGAGCTGTATCAGTCATGGACCGGGTCGAGCTCGCGGGTCCGGGTAAGCCGCTTCAGAAGGAGCGCTGGCGTGCGGTCGTCGACGTCGTTGGCAGCCATACACTAGCAAACGCGTGCGCCCAAACATGCTATGGCGGAGCCGTTGCGGCCTGCGGTTTGGCCCAGGGCATGGATCTGCCGGCGACCGTGCTGCCTTTCATTTTGCGCGGAGTTACGCTTGTTGGCATCGACAGCGTGATGGCGCCACTTGATTTACGCAACGAGGCATGGGCCCGGCTCGCGCGGGGCCTTGACCCTGGGCATTTGGAGACCATGACGCGTGAGATCGGCCTTTCTGAAGTGATTCCCGCCGCAGCGGAACTCATGGCGGGAAAAACCAGGGGGCGCGTCGTAGTGCGGACCGAAGACTGATCTCGTACTGTCTGCCACGACAAAACTGCGATCTCGGTGAAGTGAACCAGTTTGGCTAAGGTACTTGCCCGGCGAGTTGTGCCTTTAGCTAGAAAGGTGGCACGTAGCCGATCGCGTAACCAGGAAAGTACAGATGAGTGGAAGGCGGGGTACTTGAGAAATGGATCGCCTGCAATCGATGCGCGTCTTCTCCACAGTGGTGGAACTCAGCAGCTTTGCGCGTGCAGCGCAGGAACTGGAAATGTCCAATGCGGTGGTTACCCGCTATGTTGCGGACCTGGAGAGCCACCTGGGGACACGGCTGTTGATCCGCACCACGCGCAGCTTGTCACTGACCCATGCCGGCGAGGCCTATCTGCAGCGATGCCAGCAAATTTTGGAGAGTGTGGCTGATGCCGAAAGCGACGTAATTTCTCGCAGTGAGTCGGTGGCCGGAACCCTGCGGCTGGTGACACCGGTGTCGTTCGGACTTCATTTGCTGCCGGCCCTGATGGGCCGCTTCCAGCAGGAGTATCCCGACATGGTATTCGACGTAATGTTATCGGACCGTAATGTCGATATCGTTGAAGAAGGCCGCGACGCGGCCGTAATGCTGTCGGACATCGGGCTGGGCTCCCACCTGGTGGCACGGCCGCTGACTTCAGCCGAGGTAATTCTGTGTGCCACTACTGACTATGTGCGTGCCTATCCTCCGCTGCGCAATGCGCATGACTTGAGCAAGCACCGCTGTATCGCTTTGCGGCTGTCAGGTGCCGAGCGAGAATGGACTTTACTGGGTCCGGAAGGCGAAGTCACCGTGCCAATCAAGCCTGGGCTGCTGTGTAGTAACGCGGTGCTTATGCACCAGGCGACGTTGGCGGGTATGGGCGTTGCGATGCTGTCCTCGTACCTGGCCCGCCCCGATATCGATGCCGGGGATCTGGTGCGCGTTTTGCCCCAGTACCAATTGCCAAGGCGCGACCTGAGCGTGGTCTACCCGAGCCGTAGATTTCTGCCCAAGAAGGTTCGCTTGTTCGTCGACTTCCTGCTGGAGGAATGGAAGGTCATGGCAAAGTAGAGGACGAAGGGCGCTGTCAACTTGCCGATAGCAAGACAAGGCAGTCGGGCGCGGGACCACTGCTCACAAAGCAGTTGGCGGATTTTTGGCCACTTCGGTGAATTAGATCACTGCTCGCGAGCGCTCACATCCCTTTGGCCTTCCGGTCGAAATGCGCTTCCGTCCCACTGTCACAGCACTGTTGCTGGATCATTCCACAAAGGAGTCCGTCAATGACGTTCAAAACGCCTCATCCGCGTCACCATGTTCATACGCGCACCGTGAGGTGCGAAGGCTACAAGCGCGACGACGGCCTGTGGGACATCGAGGGACGGGTGATCGATCAAAAGCCGTTTCAGTACACCGAGCCGGTACGAGGTCTGCGTGCGGCCGAGTCCGAGGTGCACCACATGGCAATCAGGTTGACCGTCGGCAATGACATGGTGGTTCGCGCGATCGAGGTCGACATGCCTTCGACGCCGTACCTCTCTTGCAGTGACGCAATTCCGAACTATCAGGCATTGGTCGGAAAGCGCATCGACCGCACCTGGCGTGAATCAGTAAAGTCGGCGGTGGGCGCGGAGCGAGGCTGCACACACGCTCGCGAGTTGCTGTTCCCTCTCGCGACCACCGCGTTTCAGACCGTATTCGGTTGGCGAGAAGGCGACGCGCGAAACAGCCACTTGTTCGAGGCCAGGGAAAAGCCGGCGTTTATAGGCGAATGCATGGGCTGGGCGGCCGGTGGACCCCAGGTCGCACGCTTCTACCCGCAGTTCGCGAAGCCGATTTGACAAGCACCACACCTGTCGCAACGCTCTGGGCTGCGTATGCGTACGGCGAATTCCGGTGATCCGTGTTGATGTCGGCGGGGGCGGCGACAACGATCGTGTCCACGTGGCAAATAGCTGGACACGCTGGAATTTGAGTAGAGTGGCTGTTCTATCGATGTGTCCGTCCGTGGACTCGGTGAGCAGTGATGGCTGGCCAACATATGTTGACCAGATGATGGCGGTCCGTTAGCCACGGCTCAGGGCACCTCGCGGGCCGCCGCCGCGGTTCGCCGATCACGATGAAGCGTTGTCCGCCTCTCCCGTGAATCGCTCTCCGTGATCGCGGGAATTCCGCAACACGGGCTCCACGCGGATAGCCCAGCGGCTCGCGCCCGCGCTGCGAAGTCCGCTGCGGCGGAACTAGGCCAAGGGCCTTGTCACATTGGTCAGTGAGCAGCGTAAGAGGTCGCGCCGCAAACGCAACTGGAAGTCAGGCAGGTGCTGGTAGCTCAGGTGGAAGAAGCCTTGCGGCTTGGCCAGCTCGATTTCGCCATCGGCAATCTGCCCGCTCTCAGGCCGGTAACACGATATGCGCTGCTGTTTCATGAGTACTACGCGTGCATGACACGCAAGCGCCCCGGGGCTGCCGGCGCGCAGCCTGTCCGCGGAGCGTTTTCTCGAGCTCTCCCATATCGCGGTGGCGCCAAGCGAAAGTAGTCACCGCAATATCGACGACTCACTGCGGGCCGCCGGCCTGCAGCGGCGTATCGCGCTTCAGGTGCCGCATTTCACCGTGACGCCCCAGATCCTGCAGCGCACGACTGGATGGTCACGCTACCGCGACGCGTGGCGCAAGCGTTCAACCAGCACGGGCAGTTCACCGTTTATCCATTGCCGGTCAAGATTCCCGAGGTCGAAGTCACGGTGCACTGGCATGAAAGCTTCGACAATGACGAGGGTAACCAGTGGCTGCGCGAACAGATCATCGAGACCTTGAGTAGGCAGGGGCAGAGGAGCGCCCCAAGTGCGCCGCGCAACGCTCAGCCCGATCCAGGCGATCATGCAGATGACGAGTCGGTCTTGCGATGAAGGGCAATGGGGCGTTTAATTTACCCGGAGGAAGTCCGGGGAGGCTCCCATGGCGCGCTGCACAATTTGCGGGTTTGAGAATGCCATTGGCGCCAATTTTTGTGAGCAATGCGGCAACCGGCTGGCGCGCCTCTGCGCGCGGTGTGGCCACGAACTGAGCCCGGCGGCGCGCTTCTGCAACGCTTGCGGTGAGCCCGTCAGCGACATACCGCAAGCCTCGTCCGCCGCCCCCGTTCATTACACTCCACCGCACCTGGCCGAGCGCATCCGGGCCGAGCAGGCGTGGAACATGGGTCCGCGATTTCGCGGACGACCTCGACACCGTGTCGGGCGAGGAACGCGATTTCCATCTCGACCACCTGGCGCGGATCGGGTGTCATCAGTGCGACACTGCCCGCGCCAACCGCATGCGAGGCGGAGAGACTCGATTGGGGTGCGGAAACGCTGAGCGTCAACTTATGGCCATCGTGATTTTCTAAAAGAAAATTGCCGGTTCAATAATCAGCCCGGGCGATTGGGGGGCTGGGGTTGGCCCAGCCATTCTCGAACACCATCTCGTCCAGGGATTGCCGTCTGGCCCAGCCTTCCTGTTCCAGCATCGGCTTCTCATAGAAGGTGTCGACCTGGCCGAGGCACAGCACAGCCACTGGCCGGGCACCGGGCGGCAGCCGCAGCAGCCGGCCAAGCTGTTCCGGGTCGAACAAGGAAACCCAGCCCACGCCGATTCCCTCCGCGCGCGCAGCAAGCCAGAGGTTCTGGATGGCGCAGGCCACCGAAGCGAGATCCATGTCCGGCATGGTGCGCCGACCGAAGATATGCCGCTCACGTCCATCCATCAGCGCCGCCACCAGGACTTCCCCGCAGTCCAGGATGCCCTCTACCTTGAGTCGCATGAACTCGTCCTCGCGTTCGCCCAGGGCGATCGCGGTGCGCTGGCGTTCGGCATCGACCAGCGCGTGGACCTGCGTTCTCAGGCTCCTGTCAGTGATGCGGATGAAGCGCCAGGGTTGCATGAAGCCGACGCTGGGGGCGAGATGCGCAGCGTGCAACAAGCGTTCCAGCAATGCAGGATCGAGCGGGTCCGGCCGAAAGTGGCGCATGTCGCGACGCTCCCGGATGACGCGATAGACGGCGGCAATTTCACTGTCGCTGTAGCGAGATGGGTTCATGGCTGGAATAGCCTGGCGGTGGCGCTGGGGCTGGAGGGAAAGTCGCAATGCAAGTAGCTTGCCACGATGGTGCCGTGACGATAGACGGCTTTCCCCTGTGCGGTTTGGCGATGCTGGCGCATCCTAGGTCTTGCTGGTCCAACCGATGCGGTGCCGCGCTTGGGTGGCCTCATGCCGCGCATCCTCTTCACTGTGCAGGTAGCCGCTGGTGGTGGCGATCGAGGCATGACCAAAGTTGTCGCGCACAAAGCGCAGGTCAACCTGCTGGTCGGTCATGTGCGAGCCAGCGGTGTGGCGCAGCCAGTGCGCCGAGGCGCTGGCCAGCACTGCGGCCTGCGCCTCCCATTCGGGCCCGCGCGCCCGCAGGCGCTCGGCCGCCAGGCCGAACACCTCTTTCAGGATCAGGTGCAGCGCGCCGCGTGACAGGGCCTTGTCGCGACCCGTCTCGCGGCCGATGACCGGCAGCACCAGCGGGCGCGTCTCGCCGAGTTGCGGCGTGGGCGGCAGTCCGATGGCGCGACGGTAGCGCGCCAGTTCGGCGATGAGCTCGTCGGTGGCCGGCACCAGCCGGGTCCTGTTGCCCTTGCCGACCACCTCCAGCCACCAGCGCTCGACCCCCTGGACATCGCGCCGGCAGAAGAACGCGCCCATGGTGGTGGCCGTCAGTTCGGAGGCGCGCAAGCCGCCCAGATAGAGCACGCTCAGCACCCAGCGGCAGCGGGCCGCGTGCAGCATTTCTCGACCCGTCTCGGCCGGCATTGCTGCGACGGCGTCCTTGACCGTCTCCCAAAGGTCGTGGCTCAGATAACGGGTGATGCGCGCCTGGGCGGGGGCGCGCCGGCGGCGGGCGAGGGCGAGCGGGTTGCCGGCCAGGTAGCCCGCCTCGGTCAGCCAGGCGAACAGCGCATTCAGGATCACCAGCGCGTGGCGCACGCTGGCGGGCGACAGCGGCCCGGCAAACGGGCGCCAGTCCGGGTGGTGGCGGCCGAGCTTCTTGCTGCCGGCCAGGACCCAGCGCGCGGCCGGCTGCGGGTCGGCCAGGAAGCGTTCATAGATCAGCAGATCCTCGTGCGTGAGCGACGACAACGGCTTGCCGAGTTGCAGCACGGCCCACAGCAGCAGCCGCTCGACCTCGCGGCGGTAGGCGGTGAGGGTCGCCGCGCTGTCGGCGTAGCGTGCGAGCCAGGCGGTGACGGCGGCCAGGTCGTCGCTTGCGGCGATGCGGGTGGCCGTGGCGGGAGCGCGGTTGCTGCCGTCGCGCCCGGACAGCGCCGACGGCAGGCGCAGCTGCTCCAGTGGCGTCAGCAGGCCGGCGAGGAGGCCGGACGTGGGCGGGGAGGGCGGCTGGGCGGGCGGTTCCAAGGTCGGGGCAGTGGCCTGAGGCGATTCGAGTCATCATTATAGACATAAGCGGACTTATGTCTAAAGGTTGTCGCATTGTGTTTGATAAATAACGTATTACGTCGTAATATTTATTGATCCCACGATACTTTTTACCCCGATGGCCACCGCCGACCCCGAGTTGACCGACGCCGCGCCCGACTTCGAGCGGTCTGCCGCCCTGGCCGACGACATCGCCGCGCTGCGCGGCCGTTTCCCCGAGACCCGCGCGCTGTACCGCGAGGTCTGCGGCCTGCTGTTCTTCCGCTACGGCGTCACGCCCACCGCCAACAAGCTCTATCAGCTGGTGCGCAAGGGCAGCATGGGCACGCCCGCCGAGGTGCTGCAGGGGTTCTGGCAGGAGCTGCGCGGGCGCACCCGCGTCACGATTGACCATCCGGACCTGCCCCAGGCGTTGAAGGACATCGCCGCCGGGGCGGTGCAGACCATCTGGCAGGCCGCCAACGAGGCCGCCAGCCGCGAACTGGCTGCGCTACGGGCGGAAGCCCGCGACGCGGCGAATGCGGCCGAGGCCGAGCGCGATGCGGCGCACGCCGAGACCGCGCTCGCGCGCGAGGAAGCCGCGGCGCTCGTCGCCCAGCTGGACGCCGCGCGTCAAACCAACGAGGCGGGCGAAACGGCGTTGGCCGCCGAGCGCCAGGCCCACGCCGCGACCCAGGCGCGGCTGGAGGCGGGGCGGGCGGAACTCGAGGCCGCGCGCCGGCAGCTGGACGAGTTGCGAACCCAATTCTCGACGGAGCTGGAACGCGCCCGCGAGCAGGTAACCCTCGCGCAGGAACGGGCCGAGGCCAGCGAGCGCCGCGCCCTGCGCGAACTGGATGCGGAGCGCACCGCGCGCCAGCAGAGCGAACGCGCGGTCGAAGCGTTGCGCGGCGAACTGGTTACGGCGCGCGGCGAGGCTCGCGACGCGGCGGTGGCGCAGGCCGAGGCCAGGGCCCGGCTCGAGACCCAGGTCACGGCGCTCACCGAGCAACTCACCACGCGGCGCGCGGCCGCCGACGCCGCGGGGCGGAAAGCGGCCGACGACCTGGCCACGGTGCAGGCGGCACTGGCCGCGGCGCAGCGCCGAGCCGAGCGCGCCGAAGCCGAAGCGGCGCTGGCGCGCCAGCTGCTGGCAGAATTGCGGCTGGCGCCGCGCGAACGGGGGGAGGGGGGTAGCGTTGAGCGACGGCGGCGCAAGGCCGGCGGTCCGGCCCCTTCCGCCAGCGACACATCAAGCGACACATCAAGCGAACCGCCAGCCGAAGTCCAGGGGGCGAGCGCCTCGCGCCCGGAAGCTGGCAGCGACAGCAGCGATCGCAGCGATAGCAGCGACATCGAACACGATGACAGCAAAGACTGAGCGGGCGGCGGCGATCCGCTGGATCCAGGCCGAGATGGCCGACTATGGGCTGACCATGGAGGAGCTGGCCGCGGCGGGGTGCTTCGATCCGCCACCTCCTCCGCCACCGCCCCCGCCCCCGCCGCCCCCACCCGCGCCAGCGCCAGTGGTCTGCTACCGCAACGCGGCGGGCCAGAGCTGGGACGGGCAGGGCGAGATGCCCGACTGGCTGCGGCGGGCGGTCAATGCGGGGCAGAGCGTCGAGTTTTACCGGGTTGGATAGGTCCACCGATGCATTCAGCCCGCTGTCCAATGGCGGATGTGACGAGGGCCAAGCTGTTGCGCGAGAGCAGGACCGGTGCAAAGGAAGCGATCCACCGCGCGACCCCGGCCGCCGGCTCCATCAGGAGCGCTGCTTCCCGGGACTGGGCCTTTCGCATCGGCGAGAATTCGTCAGGAAGGCTGGGCGCAGGCGAGAAGCGAACGACACGCAAGAGACAAGGTCTCACCGTCCATGGGATTAGGAAGCGTCTGCACGTGCAGTGGCTTCAATGAAGGAGAACGAATTGGCCCCAGAGCAAGTGGTTGAACCCCTTGTCGCGAGCAATGCGACGGACGGACTTGGTCAGATGGAGCTTCCCATCGCTGAGGCGATGCGCGACGCGGATCCCGCCATTGGTGAAGCCAGTGGTGCAGGCGTCGGTAGTGGCAGCGTTGACACTCAGGCCCAACGCTTGGACTTCTGGTCGACAAGCCGGGATAGCGGCCCGACGGCGACCGTGTCATATCGGCGCCGGCGGTCTTACGCAGCCCCGGACGCTTCAACGGAAGACGTGGCACCGGAA
Source organism: Cupriavidus sp. FW305-F7 (assembly GCF_058782875.1). NCBI lineage: Bacteria > Pseudomonadati > Pseudomonadota > Betaproteobacteria > Burkholderiales > Burkholderiaceae > Cupriavidus > Cupriavidus sp. FW305-F7. Next base: position 66,206 of record NZ_JBYSYC010000028.1, read on the forward strand.
GAATCGCGGGAAGCTGCCGCCTCGGAAGCGTTGACTGAATCTGACGCGCCGGAAGCGCCCATTGAAGCCATGTCCTCGGAAGCGACCACTGAAGCCGTGGCCGAAGCTTCGGTTGAAGTTCTGGCCACGGACGAACCGATGGAAGCTGCCGCCCGGGACGAACTGACCGAAACGGCCGCCCCGGTAGCACCGCTTTACGCCCCAGCTCCGGAAGCTGCGCCGGAAGAGACGCGGGCCCCGAAGCGCGGTCGGAAGCCGAAAGCGCTCACCGAAACTGCCGCTCCGGAAGCTGCGCCGGAAGAGACGCGGGCCCCGAAGCGCGGTCGGAAGCCGAAAGCGCTCACCGAAACTGCCGCTCCGGAAGCTGCGCCGGAAGAGACACGGGCCCCGCAGCGCGGTCGGAAGCCGAAAGCGCTCACCGAAACTGCCACGCCGGAGGCTGCGCCGGAAGAGAGGCGGACCCCGAAGCGCGGTCGGAAGCCGAAAATCCTAGCTGAAGTTGCCGCTCCGGAAATCACGACTCAAGCGACCCCAACCCGGAAGCGCGGGCCGAAGCAGATACCACTGCCTGGAGTGGAGGCTGCCCCGGAAGCGCCGACTCAGAAGCCGCAAAACCGGAAGCCGCGACACGAGCAAAAAAAACCTACCGCCACACAAAGCCCGTCCCAATCCTCACTGCTCGCTCAACTGGCCTCTGTCAATGCGCAACTTGAGCAGTTGCGAGCCACGGAAGTGCCAAAGGTCGTGGAGGAGATTCGGCAGTTGATGCAGGAGTACGACCTCAGCATTGAGGACATTGCGGGCAAGCCCAGTGTTGAGCCCGCTGCCCGCGCTGTTCCGACCAAGACGAAGGCCGCGCAGCCTCCCAGGTACCGCAACCCGAAGACGGGCCAGACCTGGTCGGGGCGCGGTAGGGCTCCCGCGTGGATTGGCAAGAAGCGCGAGCGTTTCCTAATCGAATGAAAGGTACGATCACCCCTATCATGGCATGTCCCAATTTAAGACCACCAAAAGTGCCGTACGCGTCATGTCAGGGGATGTCGCTTTGAGGGCGATTACTAACTCCGTGGAATTTCAAGTACAATGATCTCGTGCTTGACCAGCTGTCTTCGACGCTTTCAGCGTGCGGAACAGTGGTTGTGGGACGAAGGCAGCAAGGCTTTGCGCCACGCTACTTCGCAAGCAAAGGCAGATACTGGCCTACCAGACGCCTGCCAGCGAGTCGACAATTCCTAGATTCTTGTCTTCTTGTGATTTGCGAATTTCGGCTACCAATTCTCAGGCTCTTGGCTAGCTACGAAGCCCCTTCTCCGAAGGGGCTTTTCCATATCCGCGCCACGTGAATCTATGCCACCAAATCTCAGGGACAACATCATCCAGTTCTTGGCTGACCGGCACGAGGTTTTTGGAAGCGACCTGGGATTCTTCATCAAGCGCACCAATCCGGAGTGGGGCCTTAAGTCGGAATATCGTTCCCTGCAGGCTTTTGTGGAAGCCGAGCTGAATGATCATTTGAAATTGATTGGCAAACGGGGCGGGAACGACATCTATCGAAACATCACGATCCAGGCACCCGGGCCCAAGGCCCTCAGCGGTGACGATCGCACCCTCTGGTCACTGTTCAGTAATCCGCAGCGTGAAGGAGTCATCCTGCTTAGGGATGGCGCCCTAATAGAGGTAGATGCCGGAGCTGTACGCGGCGAAGTAGACCGCGAGGTCCCCCGTGTTCAGGCTTCCGAATATGCAGACCTGCTGCATAGCGCGGTGGAACGCTTGCCGGAGTCATTGCGCGATCGCTTCGAGGAGATTCTGAAGTCGAAGGACCCATCACCCTGGGCGGCGGCGCTGAGCCTACTCAGGAAGTCCGGAACCGTATCGGCCAGCCGCGAGCTTGAGCAAATGCGAATTGACTACATTAAGGAGCAGTTCGCCACGCGGCTGGGTGCGTTGGGTCTTCCGCAGGACAGAGTGGATGCCCTAGCGCAACAACTCGACGACTCTCGCACGCGCCGCGAGGAAACAAAAAAGCCCGCCGCAATGCCGGCAGCTGCAGCGCCGGTCCTTGCGCCAGGCGAAGGTGCAGCGAGCGAACGGAATCAACTCGCAATGCTGCGACAAGTCGCGAAGGCAGCTATCGACAAGATGAGTGCTGAGCAGATTCGCGCGCTTGATCTGCCACTGGGATTGGTAGTCGATTTCATGCTTGCCCGCCGCTAGTCATGCGTCTGCTCTTCTTGGGGGAGGTAGCAGACCTCGATCGCTTGCGGTCGCACTTGGACGAATTCGCCGGCGCCGACTGGTCGGCGCGCCAAGACATTGCTCTGATCACGGTAAACGATCGACGCAACGAAAAGGACGTACGTGCGCAACTCAAAAAGGCTCTGCGGCCGGCTGGCGATTATCGCGTCTGTCTTTTGAGACACGACACTGAGTACAGTGACAAGGGCTTGCCGCAAGCGCTCTCGCTCCACCGTGCCTCAGCCAAGCACAACTTGGAAGCCTTTCTGAAGGAGGAACTCCGGCCAATCCTTCGCTATGTCGGCGCCGATTGGCGCGAACGAGTGGAGCAGCACCTTAGAGCTTGGGAATATCCCGATCCCGCTGAGGAGCACGTGCAAGATTGGCCAACGCAGAGCATCGATCGATGGTTGTCGCAATTCGATCGTCTCACGGATGCCGGTGGCCGCTTGATCGGGGCAACACTGTTGCAGTGTTTTGAGATGGTTAGCCGCGCCCAGCTTATCGAGCGCTTTAGGCCGCAGGCGGACGCACAGGCGCTGTGCGTTATGCGATATGACAACGGCAAGAGCGCCGATGCGCTCACGGGGCTTCTCAAGAAAGGGGTGCTAGCCAACAACGGAACCGTTCACAACTTCAACGACATGGCGAGGCAGATCCCGCTGCCTGAAGGAAAGATTGTGGTCTTTGAGGATGGGCTGTTTTCCGGCACCGAATGGGTTGGCATCTTCCACAGCCTGCTTGGCTTGGAAGAGGAGAACCCGAAGTGCGAGCGGCTACCCGATCCCGCAGTGCTCAAGCAGATGGACTTGAGGCTCTATTTTGCGGTCGCGACGACGGTCGGCACGGCGCTGCTCAGACGCGAACTCGACAGGCTTGGGCTGCAAAACGTGCAGATCGAGGCAGCTAATGTGGTTGAGGTGCTTTCGGATGCTGGGCGTGAGCGACTCGCCGCGAACACCCTCTTTGCCGACGACGGCAAGATCGCGCGTGACAGCGTAGTGCCACATATCTTTGAGCACTTGCGGTGGGCAGGAAAAGCCGCGGACGCGGTGCAAATGTGCGAGCGAATCGGGCGAGACCTCTGGTCCGACTATCGAAAGCGCAAACTTAAGCCGATTACGGAAGATTTCCTGGAAAGGGTTGCCCTCGGCGCCAGCAATTTGGGATTTGCCTTAGCGTTTCCCTTTTCGATGCCCAAGGTAACCCTGCCAATGTTTTGGTGTACCGGTCCCGTCCAAGGGCATGCCAGGCGCTTCGACTGGAAGCCGCTGTTTCCAAATGCCGCCTAGCCAGGTGCTAGCTGAAGCGATGTGAAGATTGTGCCTAGGGTTGGTATGCCTTTGTTTCCGCTGCAATTTACAGGGGTACAACATGAATTTTCCAGCGGATATCAAAGGGTGCATGAAGGACTGCATCCTGTCGCTGTTCTGGCCGCGTAAGGACATGGTCGGCTTCTTCGAGAAACACGGATGCACCAAGGTCGAAATTGCTCGTCTGCAGATCGAAGGCGAGAACGCGCTCAAGCGTCATGAAGTCGTCGATGCGCTGTTCAGTGCGCTCGCGGCACGCCCTGACAACGGTCTCGGTCCGTTTCGCGCGATGCTGCAATCGCTGTTGACCTGGTCGCATTTCGACCCGTACTACTTTGACAAGCTCGGAAAATTGGATCGCGCCGCGGCGACACGGAACCTCGAACACCTGCGCCAGCTGCAGGAGATTCGGGATGCCAAGATCAGAGCCGATCGCGAACGACGGACCGCCCAGGAAGCGGTTCGCCAGCAGCCGACCGCATCTCTGGAACAACTGCGCGCCGAATATCTCGACCTGCTTGCAAACAAAACGTCGCGACAGCAACGCGGATATGCGCTGGAACGCATTCTCGCCGAGCTTTCCCGTCTCTCGCGCCTAGAAACCACGGAAGCGTTCCGCGTCAATGGGGAACAGGTCGATGGCGCAGTGAAGTTCGAGGGAGAGCATTACCTCATCGAGGCCAAGTGGCAAGAAAGGTCCGCGAGCAACGAGCCGGTCTATCAGTTCGCCGGCAAGGTGGCGGGGAAGCTGTACGGGCGCGGCCTGTTCATTTCTGTGAATGGATTCAGCCCCGAGGTCATTCGTAGCCTCGTCATCGGCAAGGACATCCAGACACTTTTTGTCGACGGTGAAGACTTGATCCTGGTGCTGGAGGGGCACTTGACCTTGCGCGACATGATTGACCGCAAGGTGAAAGCTGCGCAGACCAAGGGCCTCATCTACGTGCACCCGATCTCCGGTGCGGAAAAGAATATCTAAGAAAAGACGGGACTGCCATGCGACTGAGCCGGATTGTTATCGAGAACTTCAGAAACTTCAAGCACCTCGATGTCAGATTGGGCCAACATGCCGTTGTCCTTGGTGAGAATAAGGTTGGTAAGACCAATCTGCTGTTCGCGTTGCGACTAATCCTTGATCCTACGCTTCCCGATTCATCGCGCAAGCTGCGCCTCGATGATTTTTGGGACGGGCTAGCGCGCCCGCTTGGGGCGGAAGACGTCATTGAGGTGTCCATCGAGTTTCGGGACTTTGAAGACAACGAGAATCTGCTGGCGGTGTTGGCAGATCACTTGGTGCGGCCAGATCCGATGGTAGCGCGCGTCACGTATCGCTATCAGCCGGTGCAGGGGCTTAAAGGCGCCCCGCGCAGCGAGGCTGACTACGAGTTCATCCTTTTCGGTGGAGAGCGGCCCGAAAACGCGATCGGCTATGAACTGAGGCGATGGATGCCGATGGATCTGTTCCCGGCCTTGCGCGACGCTGAGTCGGATCTGGCGCGCTGGTCGCGATCGCCACTGCGACCCCTGTTGGACCGGGCTGCAAAGACGGTAGATGCGAAAGCGCTCAGCTCAATCGCCGGCGAGGTCCACACAACCACCTCGAAGATTGCTGCGCTACCTGAGCTGTCCGATGTGGTGGGCCAAGTCAACGATCAGCTCACTGCTATGGTGGGCGATAAGCACGCCGTCGAAACCGCCTTGGGGTTCGCGCCGACGGAACCGGAACGATTGCTGCGCGCGCTGCAAATGATGATCGACGGTGGCAAGCGCGGCGTCGCCGAGGCCAGCCTCGGTTCCGCCAATGTGCTTTACCTCGCGCTGAAGCATCTTGAACATCAGTACTTGGTGGATGAAGGAGAACGTCAACACACCTTCTTGGCGATAGAAGAACCGGAGGCCCACTTGCATCCTCACCTGCAGCGGCTTATTTACCGGAACTACCTGCAGACGCGAGACGAAGCGCAGGCCGATCCGGAGCCACGCAGTATTCTTCTCACGACGCATTCACCGAATGTGGCAAGCGTGGCGCCGCTCACCAATGTTGTTGTTCTGCGCCATGTTGCCGGCGACGGGCACACCGTCGGGCGTTCGCTCAAGGGAATCAAGCTCAATGCCAATGATCGCGAGGACTTGGAACGCTACATCGACGTAACGCGCGGTGAGCTGTTTTTCTCGAAGGGGGTCGTCCTGGTGGAAGGCGACGCGGAAAAGTTTCTCCTGCCGACGTTGGCCAAGCTGTATGACGCATCTTTGGATTTTGATGCATTGGGAATCTCCGTCTGTTCCATTGCCGGCACCAACTTCGCACCTTATGTTCAATTGTTGGGTCAAAAAGGACTTGATATTCCCTTTGCGGTGCTGACGGATTTCGATCCAAAGAGTCAAGCGGTGAGCCAGGAGGATGCAGACCCCGACGATAATGGTGTGGGAAACAGCTATGGCAAAAATCGCGTCGTTAACCAGATCATGCGCCGTATTCTGAGCGAGGATATCTGGGACAAGAGCAGCTATGAAGAGGTTCTTGAGCTCGCGCCGAAGCATGGCGTCTTCCTGAACGAGTTCACATTCGAGATTGATCTGTTTAAGGCGGGGGCTGAGGATCATTTTCATACAGCGGTCGATGCGCTCACTACTAACAAGAAGATGCAAGCGCGCTTTAAGGACCTTTCAATGGATACCGACTCGCTCGATTCCTCACAGTTCCTCAAGGACATCGACTCCATCGGCAAGGGAAGAGTGGCGCAGCGTCTAGCGGCGGTCCTCGTGGAGGAGAATGCCGATGTCTGCCCTGCGTACATCAAAGAGGCGCTGGAGTATCTGAGGGCGAAATTGGGATGAGTACCTCGACACCGCTCTATCCCAAAGCCGCGGAAGATTTACGCGGGAACGAGGATCAATGGCGCGCTTACCAGTCGACGGGCAACTGCGTCATTCTGGCAGGGCCTGGCAGCGGTAAGACGAAGACGATCACCGTCAAGATCGCCCAACTACTTGCTGAGGACGTCCGCCGACCGCGCCGCATTGCATGCATCACCTATAGTAACGCTTGCGTCGGCGAGTTGCGATCACGGCTGACCAAGCTGGGCGTAGATGACGGCGATCGGCTCGCACTCTCCACTGTGCACTCTTTCTGCCTGACCGAGCTGGTGTTGCCCTATGCTGCAATCGCAGGGCTCGACATGCCGAATCCACTAGTTGTGGCTTCGCCAGCGCAGGCAAGAGCGCTTTTCGGCGAGGCCTATCGCGAGCAGCTGGGCGGCAATGCGCCGGGATGGTTTCGCATGGCCTGCGACAAGCTACGGCGCACAATTCCGGATCGCGGCAGTGAAGAGTGGCAGGCGTGGTTTGCCCGCGAAACGAAGGTAGTTGAGGCCTATGAAGCATTGCTCGTACAGAACGGCCTGGCCGACTTCGATGGGTTGGTCCTCGCCGGCCTGCAGCTTGTCGAAAAGCACGAATGGGTCCGGCGCGCCATTCGGGCCAAATATCCCGTGGTCGTGATCGACGAATATCAGGACCTCGGCTTACCCCTGCACCGGATCGTGTTGGCACTGCTTCGGGCGGGAGTTCGGATCGTCGCTGTGGGTGACCCGGACCAGTCCATTTATGGATTCACTGGTGCCAAGCCGGGCCTGTTGAGAGCGTTGGCCGGTCTCCGGCAGATGGAGTCCGTCACGCTCAAGTTGAACTACCGTTGCGCTGACAGAATCATCGCTGCCTCGATGGCGCTCTTGCCGGAGCCGGCAGAGTTTCGGTCCCATGATGGTCGGGCTGGTGAAATTCACATTCACCGTCTGGGGTGCAGCATTCGCAAGCAGGCGGACTATGCACTTGGAACGTTGGTGCCAGCGTTGCTCGAGGCGAATCCGTCGTGGACGCCCGGAGACATTGCGCTGCTATACCGCACGCTTAATGAGGGGGCGCCGATTGCGCAGGCGGCGGATGCTCTTGGTCTACGGTATTTCCGGCTTGACAACGGTTCGCCGATCAAGCGCACACGCCTGACCGAGTGGCTCACGGATGCGGCGCGATGGTGCTCGGGAGGCTGGGAGACCGGAGAGATGTCTCTTTCCCAGTTGCTCAAAGCTTGGCGACGGATGTACCGCTCAATCACGCGCGAGTCTGAGTTGCTGGCTGCACGCAAGCGCTTGATTTCGGCCCTGTTCTCGCTGCGGGATGGTGCGCTCCCTTTGCGCCGATGGCTATTGGCATTGCGTCGCGGCGCGTTGGACGAATTACTCGAACAAGAGCCCGGTCTCACAGATGAGAAAGACAACCTTGATGATCTGATAGCGGCTACCGCGGCGGGCGAGCCCCTGCAGGTATTCACGGTGGAGATCTTTGGGAATCAGGGTAAGAGTCCTGACCAGATCAATCTGATGACGCTGCACAGCTCGAAAGGGTTGGAGTTCCAAGCGGTCATCATGGTAGGGCTGGAGAGCGGTGTGTTCCCCAGTGGCTTGGACAGGACTGAAGAGCAGTTGGATGAGGCGGCTCGTCTTTTCTATGTAGGCGTGACGCGCGCCAAGACACAGATTCATCTGACCTACGACTCCGACGAGTCGCCGTTGATTTCGTCTATTCGGGAAGCAGCCTAGTTGATCCGACTTTCAAAGAACGACCATGTGTTGGCCACACCAAACGATCAAAGGGAGGCGCGTAAATGTCAGACTACTTCAGCGACAGAGAGAATGGCCCGCGACCGCGAACCGAACAATCAATCTCGCCACAGATTTGGGCCGGCATTGTCGCCATGGTGCAGGGGCGGATCAACAGCGGCGCCTTTGGGCTTCGGTATCCCGAGCGTTGCCCTGACGGGCAGGCTGTTTGTGGCTGCGATTCTGCTTCACTGGCCGCGGCCGTGGTCGCAGAGATGTCCGGTCTGGTATGGCCGCTGGAAACCACCCACGAAGTGGAGCAAGAGTTCTTCTCTCAGAGCGTGCCATTTGCGCCGGACACCTTGTTGATCTTGGACTTCATCGAGTTCGTCCATGATGCCGTCGCGAAGCCCATCCCTGGCAAATACCATGACTTCTTCAGTCACCACCATCTAAGCTTCGATCAGCAAGCCGGGCAGGATGAGTTTCGGGCGAGCGTCAACCGGATCTTTGCGCGCAATGGTATGGCCTTCGAGATGCTCTCGACGGGGCGCATTGTTCGAGTGTTGCCGTTGGTGTTGGGGGATGATTTGCGGCGAACAGCCTTCAATACTGGAGACCGGACGCTCGACAACATGCTGGAGGAGTGCCGCGCGAAATTCTCCGATCGGAATCCCCTAGTTCGACGAGAAGCGCTGGAGCGCTTATGGGACGCATGGGAAAGGCTCAAGTCGCTGGCGGATCCCAGTGACAAGAAGAGATCCGTCCAGATCATCCTAAATACCACGGCAACGGAGCCGTCGCTGCGTGCTAGGTTGGAGGCGGAGGCACAGGAGCTGAACTCGATTGGCAACAGTCATTTGATCCGCCATTCCGAAGTCAGCCAAGTGCCGGTGATCGATGTGGATCATGTCGATTACCTCTTCCATCGTTTGTTCGCGATGATCCAACTAATGCTGAAGAAGAAGTAGGGAGTGGATGGCACGACAACTGAACTCAGTCGCGCCCAAGCTCACTCGAACTGCTCGCGGGCTAGCGGGTCCCAAAAATTTTAAAATTGAGAAACTATGAGTAACGGCACCGACATCCTGCTTTATGTAGCCCTTGGCGAAGAATTCGACTCGGTGATGGCGATGCTAGGGGATGGGTTTAAGTCTCAGGAACTGGACAACGTTGCTCTGACCGGCTTCTTTGGAAAAATTAATTCCCCCGTTCTTGGTGAAGATATTGAGGTGGCTGTTTTTGCTGCCGGTAAGATGGGCAACACTCGCTCTGCCAATCTCACCTCATTGCTTATCGAAAAACTGAATCCCGGCAATATCGTCGTGCTAGGTATCGCTGGATCACTGGCCAACGACATGGAGCCTGGTGATGTATTTGTTCCGGACAGCGTGAATGAGTACTTGGCAAACTCTGCGACTCATGGAGAAGGCGAACACTGGACCTTTACTACGTCCGGGAATTATCAACAGACGTCGGTAAGGCTGCTCAACAGACTCCAATTCTTCGCGCATACCGAGAAAATGTATCATACGCAATGGCAGGAAGATGCTCAAAAGATCCGTGCTGAGCTTATCCCAAAGACCACCGAGGACGCCCTTGTCGCCGTAGGGCTGAAAATGCGTGGGGCCTGCAAGCTCTATGTGGGTGACGACCGGAAGTTGGCGAGCGGGCCCGCGGTGGGTAAGGGCAGAGCTTTTGTGGAATGGATTAGTCGGGAAGTTGACAGGAAGATTGCAGCGATGGAAATGGAGTCGGCTGGCGTATACGATGCGGCAATCGTCCGAACGCCTGCGCCCCGAATTGTCGCCATCCGGGGGATATCTGACTATGCCGACGCCCGCAAGGAGAAGCTAGAGGTTATCGCAAAAGGCAAGTTTCGCGAGCTATCTGCAAAGAACGCGCTCTCGTTTTTTGTTCACAGCGTCAAGGCCGGGATGTTTAAAGCGGAATCAGATACCCCACGGAAAGCTGGGATATCGGCTCGAAGCATCGCCCTCGACTCGCGCGTGAAATCGGTCTTTGTCATTGGAGGTCAAACCGGCGAGACGGAGGATGTCGATGCTGAAGTTCCGCGCTTGCACCAGGCTTCATTGACGCTTGGGAGAGTCTTGGCAGGTGCAGGTGCCCAGCTCGTCGTTTGTAGCCCATTTCCTGACTCGGCCGACTATTACGCAGCTATGGGATACGCGGATGCGAAGTCCGGTGGAGTGATTCAGTTCCATAGTCCCACGCACTTGAAGGTCGAAGAGAAGCGCCGACTTCTACGGCAAACCCTTGGAAAGCCGGGTCTCATAATACAGGATTGGAACTATCCAGGCCCAGAGATTGACGAGCAAGACTCGTGGTTCCAGGCTTGGTTTCTGGCCCAGATTCAGGCCCTCGAGAAAGCTGATGTGGTTGTAGCTCTAGGCGGCAAGACCTCTCATACCGCCAGTACACTCCTTCACCTAGCGGAAGCAAAGGGCTTGCCAATAATTCCGTTTCCTTTCCTAGGAGGCGTGGCACGGCGGATATATGAACGGCGCGATTGGAAGCGCCTCAATCCCGGCTTTGACGCGACCGTTATGGCCAACGTCGACGGGATCGAGCAGACGATTGAGATAGCAAACCGTCTGTTGGTTGACCGCGTGAGGCAATCAGAAGGGAGTGCAAAACGCCCGGGAGCCGTCTTCCTGAGTTTCGCGCGTCAAGACGTTGAGATGGCGAGCGCCTTGCGGGAGTTTCTAAGTACCCAGGGGATTGAGGTCTTAATAGGCGAGAACGAGATACGGCCTGATCAGATGATTCCAGCGTCAATCGAGCAAGCGGTGCTTCGGAGTAACGTCTGCGCAGTGCTTTGGAGCCGTTACTACGCTCAGAGTCCTTGGTGCTTCGATGAATTGAACCTCGCGCTGAACCAGCAGGCGTACGGCGGTATGAAAATATGGCTTTTCAATCTGGACGATTCGGCGGTTGTCCCATCTCAGGCGCGGAAATTGGTCTCCATTTCTGTAAGGAGTCCGGAGGCGATTCGACATGTCGCTAGCGAGCTTCTGGCCGAGTCATCGGTAAATTGAGTGATGCGACGAAGCTGACGGGCCTCCGTGACAGGCTTGCTGGAGACGGCTCGTCGGGTTTGATGACCGCTACTTGCTATTTGGGCCTCGCGACTACAGCCTACCCACGTCAAACTCATTGGCTGCCTCCCTGGGCCTGGCGTGGTGGCGTCATGGAGCGCCCCCGTGTAAGCGATCGCCTGCCTCGGCGCTCTACCCTTCTACGTGAAGGTGTTCAACCCAGTCAACCGGTGATGGACGGCGGCGATACCGTACGGCAGAGGAGGCCAAACTCCTCGGCAAACTCGAGGAACTCATCGTCTACCTGGACAGTAAACGGCCTTCATCGTGAACTACGGTGATCGCTATCGGCGTGGGGAGCCCATTGCATCAGGTTTTGTCTAGTCAGCCGTCAACCAGGTAGTCAGCAAGCGGTTCGTCAAGCAACAGCAGATGGTCCGGCGACCTCGGCATGCGCACAACCTGCTGCAAATCCGGACGGCCGTGCTCAATAACCAGCTCCGGTCTTACGTTGAACGCTGGTCTCCCCCATCGCCGGAGAAGGGGACCACCGCCTTGCGGCTTAGTTGGCCCCCGGTTTGGCGCGGTCTCTAGAAGATGGGGTCATCGTACTTCCGTGCGTTTTCTGGCGGTATGCACCGGAAAGGGTTTATCAAGGGCATACAAACACGCAAGCGACACATGATGCCCTCCAATTCGTCTCTGCAGCGCATAAGGGTGAATCCCGGCCGCCCTCTAATCAGCAGATTCAGGTTCAGTTCTTACCGAATCGGCCGTAGAATCATAAAATCCGGCGCCTTCCATGGTGACGTTGTCCGGGATGAACTTGGCATGAGTTTCGTGCAGATATTCCATGGCACTTTCTCTCGTTACTTCATAAGAAAGCTGCTGGTTAATGAAACTCAGTTTGGCGCGCGCGTCATTTATCACGTCCGCCCAAGGTTTTGCCCAGACAGTAAGATTTAGGTCCTCATCGTCGTATACCAATCCCTTTGGTTTCTCGCGTTGCCTGGCTTTCTTCTGAGCATAAGCATCTAAGTCAGTTGATACGGCGAGAAATGCCCATTTCGCAGGAACGTCTCTGAATCGCTCATCATTTGCTACTGCAATTGCGTATTTTTCGATTTGAGTCAAAACCTCAGCATCAATTTTCTTTTTTGGTCGTTTAAGTTCGACTATCAAATAGTCATATTCTCCGGTTCTTGGTTGCGTTACTTTGTGTAGCATTAAGTCCACGCGTCCGCTTTTGCCTTCTTCGATCTCCACTGGATCTAGCTCCTCCTCACGTGGGCCGAGAACTGCAAGGTGTTTTGCCAACACCTCGTTTAGCCGTAATTCACTGCCAGCCAAACCAAATTCCTCATGAAAAAGCCATGCCTCATTTTCCAAAATTTTGTGAAGCTGGTCGCGCTCCAGAAGTGCTTTTTTGTTTTCTTTCTCAAAAATCAGTGCCTCAAGACCATTCAGAAAATTAAGTCGATTTGCGACGATTTTTGCTGAACTTATTATGGCAGAGAGACTTGTATTTTTTAGAAGAGCGGCAAGTTCATCTTGGGCTTCTTTCTTCAGACCAAGTACCTCCCCAATGATAATTTGAACTGACTCTGGGTTTTGCTTAATCGCTTGGGCAAGTAGCTGGAACGTAAATCTACGCGATTTTTGATCGGCGCCCTCAAAGGAAGGTAAATAGCTTTGAACATTTACTGCAAGTATGTCAAAAACTTGCCGTTCTGCCAGTTCTACGGCATCGATGCTTTCTTTGTCGTCATACGGATAAATCTCTTCTCGTTTCCAGTTTTCTACAATCTTGCTTTGGTTTTCGGAAAGCTTCCTGCGGAAATGTTCCTTCACCTTGTTTCTTGCAGCCTTGACGATGTGCTGAACGTCATCATGGAGTTCCGCCAAAACTAGAAGGTTAGATTTGTCGAGTTCGCGAAAGGCGTCTGCCTTAATATAAGCCGTAAAGTTAAATCCCGGGGCTCGAATTTGCTGCCCGGCAGCTACTTCATGGAGGGCAACGCCGTTGGCATCGCAAAGATGAAGCACGCGCTCCGTTGGGAACTTCCACTCGATAATTGAAATGGCCACCGGTACATGGCGCCCATCAGGAAGTCTCACGTCGCCCAGGTGATAGTTAGATATACATTCCTGTGCATCTTTCGGGTCGATAACGCGACTATCAAATTCGAGCGTTACGTCTGGATATTCGGTAAGATAAGCGGCAAAAATTTTGGCCAACTCCATCGGAGTGGAGTCATCCTGGAGCGAACGAAAATCTCGAGCGATATTGCTAATAATGACTTCAGTTCCAGTCTCGGTTGCGTCAACAACCTCTATTGGATCGCTCGTCTCAAAGTCGTCGATAGTGGTTGATCGCCCTACGATCCTGTAGGAAAAGGCCTTTTCTAGATTTTTGAAAGTTGTCCGCCACTCAACGTGGCCCCCGAGAGCGAAGGCCTTAAATCTGCCCTTACCATTCTTGCCATGAAGCGCACGCCCATTCTGTTTTACCTTGTACTTCTTCCAAGAGTCCCCGAGGCCACCAAATAGGGCCTCAACCTTTGTGGGATCAATACCGTAGCCATAATCGCGAACCCGAATCGTCTGGAGGCCGTCAAGTTGGTTACGTTCCAGCGATACCCTGACGTGGTCAGAGCCGGCATCAAAGCCGTTCCAGATCAGTTCGGAGATTGCCGCCAGCGGTCTAGCTGATGTCAGAGACTCGATAAAGTCTTTTTTTGCTGTAACGTGGACTCTAGCCATGCCCTTTCCTTGGTTCGTTCTTCTGCGGGTACGAGTGGTTGATGCCTATCTTACCTTGCGGACGGGTCGTAGCAGAGCCCAGCCGCATCTGGTTGCTCTTGTTCCCTAGCTAGGTCAGCGGCTGTGGACCTCGGCCATGGCACCCCCTGACGGCAAGCCACCCACCTTCCCACGGCGCTCCGGTCTGGCCCAAAGGGCCAGGAACAAAATTCTGCAAAATTCAGGAACAAGATTCTGTAAACCGACGCCGTCGGAGGAGGGCGCCGTTTTTGACATAACGCCCGAAGCGCGCGATTTTTCTGGATTGCTGGGATGTTATGTTTGATAGGGAGAGAAGGGCAGGGTGCGAGCGCCGCCCGCCAGTAGTGGCCGCTCGGTAGGGCACGACGTCTTTGACATGCTCATCAGCCCAGTGTGGTTTCACAGAAGGGCCGTCCGGCCTTGCTACGGCGAAATGGAGGCGGTGTCAATCCGGCAACAGCGTAGCACCGTCTTATCGCATCTTCGTGTAGGCTCGCCACCAAATCACCTTATGCTATCCGGTGCGATTTCCATGGCGCGACACTTTCAATTTGTGGCCCGGGCCGTCTGCGTCGGCGCCATCATTGTGGTCGTCGCCATCGTCTCCCGGCAAGTATATCTGCGCAGCACCGCGGAGGCTGATTATGGCGGCGCTGATGAAGAACCCGCGACAATGATGTTGATCCGCTGCGAGACCATGCACGACCGTCTGCAGAATCGTCGGCACAGTTTGGCTGTGGATGCCGACGAGTGGCCACGCGCTCGTTGTCGAGAGTCTTGAACTCGGCGAACGCTCGATCTAGCTGCCAGTTAACCTTTGCCTGTGTTGCGTTGCTGCGCTGTCCGTTCCCGGTCGTCCCGCAGCATTTTGGGCTTGCTTCGTGGACGCTGGGCATCGCGTAGGAGAGTTGGCTGCTACCGAATGGTGCAATGGATTGGGCCGCAAAGAGATCGGCCAACATCGGAGACGCAGCTCAGGCGATAATTAGCCATTCAGCTGAGGGCACGAACTATTTGACAGTCCACAGCCGTACTGCGGGCCAAGCTATTGCACCCTGAATCTCTTGCGGAATAGTACTCGTCAAGCTGGAGTGGAAGCGACCGAAGGTGCGTACGTGCAACCGTACCAGCGGCGCGTTGGAAGTCGAGCATCGCGCTCAATAGGCTCCTTGGTCTCAGTCCATCACCGCAATTTCGATGTCTCTGTTGAAGCGGGACGTACTTTGGTCCCGGTCCGATCGTCTGTACCCGATCTTCAGCGCGCCTTTTTACTGCGACCGCGTAGGTGCTACCGCCCCTAGTCGCTCCCGCAGGAACTCGATAAAGCGCTGCGTCTTCGCCGGTAGCAGCCGGGTTTCGGTGATCGCATAAACGGGCATCGGAGTGCCGTGCCATGCTGGCATGATGCGGCACAGCCTTCCGCTGCCCAGTTCATCGGCAACGATTTCCTCGGGCATCAGGACGATGCCCATATCTAGCGTCGCCAGGCGGCGGATCATGCCAACGCTGTTTAGCGTAAACCGGCCACCAACCGACACCGTGGTGGTCCGCTTCCCGTCTTGCAACGTCCACGATCCCGTCTTCAGGATACCCAGGCACTCATGCCGAGACAGGTCGGCGGGCTTATTTGGCTCGCCGGATCGCTCAAGGTAGCCGGGCGAGGCATAGAGGTAAGGCGTAAGCGAGGCCAGCGTCCTTGCGATCAGTTGCGAGCTTTCGGACTCTCCCATGCGGATCGCCACGTCAAAGGGTTCGCTGACTAGGTCGACCCGTCGCGGCGTCAGGTCGAAGTCGAAGGTGATGCCGGGATAGAGGCCGGCAAACTCGGCGATCAGGGGCGCCAGGTAGGTCACGGCGAAATCCACTGGCAACGATGCGCGCAGCACGCCGCTGGGCTGGGCCACCATTTCGCCGAGCTGCTCGTGCGCGAGCCGGGCTTCATCAACGATGCGCTTGCAGCGCTCGAAGTAAATCTGGCCTGCCTCCGTCAGTTCGATCTTGCGGGTCGTGCGATGCAGCAGGCGCAGCCCGATCGCCTTCTCTAATCCGCTGATGCGCCGCGACAGTGTCGAGTTCGGCACTCCCATCGCCTCTGCCGCATTGCGAAAGCCCTTGGCTTTGACGACCTCAACGAATAAGGCCATGTCATTCAACAGCTCCATCACACTGCTCCACAAATGGATCAATGTTCTCCAAATTACCATATTTATCCCGAATGAGGATCGCGCGATGATGGCTCCATCCACTCCAGCAGAGAAATTTCCTCGTGAGCAAACTGTTCGATCCCATCCGCGTCGGCCGCTACACCCTGCAAAACCGCCTGGTCATGGCACCGATGACCCGCAGCCGTGCCCAGTACGACGGCACGCCGGGAGAGCTGGCCGCCGAGTATTACGCCCAGCGCGCCAGCGTCGGCCTGATCGTCACCGAAGGCACCCAGCCCTCGGACGACGGGCAGGGCTACCTGACCACCCCGGGTATCTACACCGAAGCGCATGTTGCCGGCTGGAAGCAGACCACCGATGCCGTGCATGCCAGGGGCGGCCATCTCTTCATCCAGCTGATGCACGCCGGCCGCATGTCGCACCCGGATAACACGCCGCATCACCGGCAGGGCGTCGCGCCGTCGGCCATCGCCCCGGGCGCGCCGATGTTCACGGCCACGGGCATGCAGGACATTCCGGTGCCGCGTGCGCTTTCCACTGAGGAAGTGCGCCAGACGGTCCAGGACTTCCGCGACGCAGCCCGTCGCGCGATCGAAGCCGGCTCCGATGGCGTCGAAATCCATGGCGCCAACGCCTACCTGATCCAGCAGTTTTTCGCCACAAGCGCGAACACGCGTATCGATGAATACGGTGGCGCGATGGAGAACCGCGCACGCTTCGCCATCGAGGTCGCCACCGCGATCGCCGAAGAAATTGGCGCGGACCGCACCGCGATCCGCCTTTCGCCGGGCACGGCGATGTGGGGCATCGACGAAGGCGCCGAAGGGCCGGACCTGTACCGCTACCTGGTCGCCGAGCTCGACAAGCTGGGGCTGGCCTACCTGCACGTCATGCACCAGGGCAACGAAGCGCTGCTGACCGATCTCCGCGAGCTCTGGCATGGCACGCTGATTTTGAACCGGCCGGGCCGCCCGCGCGAGCAGGTCGGAGCCGACCTGGCGAAGGGGCTGGCCGACCTGGAGGCCTACGGCCAGATGGTGCTTGCGAACCCGGATTTAGTCGCACGGCTGAAGCACAGCGCGCCACTGAACGAGGCGGACCGCAATGGCTTCTTCGGCGGCACAGCGCAGGGCTACATCGATTACCCGACCCTGAGCGAAGCCCAGGGCGCCTGAGGTAAACATCATGCCCGTCATTGCCCCGCTGCAGCGCGCCAACCACGGCAGCCACTTCCGGGCCTATGGCCTGCGCGGCGTGGCCGCGCTGATCGATCCCTTCCTGGGGGTCGATCACGCCTGGATGAGCGCGCCGACCTTTCCGCCGCATCCCCATGCCGGCTTCTCGGCAGTGTCCTACCTGTTCCTCGATTCGGAAACCGGCATCGACAACCGCGACTCGCTCGGCACCCGCAACCTGATCCGACCCGGTGGCCTGCACTGGGCGACAGCCGGGAGCGGCATCGTCCATGAGGAAGTGCCGGCCGAGGGCGGCAAGACTGTCCATTCGCTGCAGATCTTCGTCAACCTTGCCCCGGAGCGACAGCGCATCGCGCCGTTTGCACTGAGCCTGGAACCACAGGATGTGCCAGTGGTGCAGTTGCCGGGCGCCAAGGTGCGCGTGCCGGTGGGAAGCTTCCGGGGCGCACGTTCCCCGCTAACGCCGCCGACCGAAGTGACGATGCTCGACATCTCGCTGGAGGAAGGTGCCGAACTGGCCTTGCCCGTCTCAGCTGGCCATTGCGCCTTCGTCATGCCGATCTTCGGCACGGCGACGGTAGACGGCCAGGACTTCGGGCACAACGATTTGAAACTCCCTGTCTTTCCGGCGCAGGCCACGCCCCACGCGATCACGCTTCAAGCCTTCCACGGCAGCGCCAAGGTCATGCTTTTTGCCGGCCCGCCGCTGCACTCCACTGCAACCTGACTACGAAGGAGTCTTATCATGGCTTTTGAACGCTTCACCGGCGATAACGCCGCGCTTCTGCTCATCGACCATCAGGTGGGCACCATGGGCTGGGTACATTCCATTCCCTTCGAAGAGATGAAGCGCAACGCGCTGATGCTGGCCAAGACTGCGAGCATCCTCAAGATGCCGGTCGTGCTGACCTCCAGCATGGAGGAATACGCACAGGGCCCGCTGCTGAGCGAACTGGAAAGCATCCTGCCGGATGAATTCGCCGCGCGCATCAAGCGCGTCGGTATCGTCAACGCGATGGATGACGAGAACTTTGCTGGGGCCGTCACGGCGAGCGGGCGCCGCAAGCTCATCATCGCCGGCGTCACCAACGACGTCTGCACGGTATTTCCGGCACTGAGCCTGGTGCGCGATGGCTATGAAGTGCAGGTGATTGCCGATGCCGGCGGCTCGCCGAGCAAGATCGGTGACGACATGGCCCTGCGCCGCATGGAGAAGAATGGGGTCACGCTCTCCAGTACGAACCAGGTGATTGCTGAGCTTGCGGGCAGCTGGAGCACGCCGGAAGGGATGCGGATCGTGCAGGAAGTGATCATGCCCGCATTGCAGGGCTAAGAGAGCGCGCACCTCTGGCGTAGCCACAGGTGCTGCTCTAAAAGTCCAGCCATTCCCGGACAGGCGCAAACAAGTCGGGTTCCAAGCCCGCCGTCATTCCGAAATCAAATAGTCAGAATCCAGAACATTTGCTTTGCGGTAGCGAACGCCCTGCGTACATTGATCAGCAGCCGCCTCCGGTACATCCGACCCCAGTTACCGGACGCAACATTACGTATTGATTGGTTGGCCTGGTCACGGCAGGAACGCCGTGCATGGCAACCATCGCGAGCCCGGCGCTGTCAGGAGACCCGATGATACCCAAGCCGCATGGCACAGACGAAGCACGACAGCGCCTGGTGCGCGTGGCAGCCCGTGCCATAGGCCGCGCAAATCTTGCCCATGCCTATGGCCACTGCAGCCTTCGCACCGGGCCAGACACCTTCCTGGTCGGCGCCCCGAAACCGATGGGACTGGTGGCACCAGGCGACCATGGCACGGAAGTCCGCATCAGCGAAGAACTGCCCGGTCACGTTCTCGGTGAAGTGCGCATCCATCAGGAGATCTACCGGCGGCGCCCCGACGTTGGCGGCATCGTGCGGAGCATGCCCCAAGCGCTGATGGCACTGTCTGCAGCACGGCTGACGCCGCGTTGCCTTCACGGCCTGGGTGCCTATTTCTCGCCGGGCGTTCCGCTGTGGGATGACCGCCAGCTCGTGCGTACTTCAGAGAAAGCCGCGGCCGTGGCGGACGTGCTCGGCGTGGCAAACGCCGTGGTTTTGCGCGGCAATGGCGTGGTGGTGGCCGGCGCTTCGCTGGAGGAGGCGGTTGTCCTGACCTGGTACCTGGAAGACGCTGCGCGCCTCGACCTGGCGCTGCGCGCAGCCGGGCTGGACGCGCCGGCAACGCCGATGACTGAAGACGAAGCCGCACAGCGAGCCACGCGAGGCGGCAGGATCTTCGAGCGCATGTGGGAATACCTGACGGCGGGCGATCCTGAACAGCAAGCCGGAGACAAGACCTAGCCCGTATATCAACAAAACGAGGCGGAACCATCTGCCCGAAGGAGGAGACATGGAAGCCAGGCAAGTTGTGAACATCGAGGACATTATGGACCAGAGTCCCTTGTCTCGGTTTCAGATCATCGTACTGTCGATGTGCGCGCTGATCGTCGCGATCGACGGTTTTGACACTGCGGCCATCGGATATATCGCACCAGCGCTGCGCCAGGAGTGGGGCCTTTCCCTGGCCGCCCTGGCGCCTGCGTTCAGCGCCGGCCTGTTCGGCCTGATGTTTGGTGCCTTCCTGATCGGGCCGTTGGCGGACCGGTATGGACGCAAGCGCGTCATGCTGTGGGCCGTAGCGATCTTCGGCATCGGCACAATCGCCTCGGCGGCGGCGAATTCGCTCGAGACACTGGTGGCGCTGCGGGTTTTTACCGGCCTGGGCTTGGGCGCAGCCATGCCGACATCGATCGCGCTCACGTCGGAATTCGCGCCGAAGCGGCACCGGATGTTCCTGGTGACCCTGAGCTTTTGCGGATTCAGCGCCGGATTCGCGCTCGGCGGGGAACTCGCCGCGCGCCTGATCGAACACTACGGCTGGCGTAGTGTGCTGCTGGTGGGCGGTGCGGTGCCCCTGGCGCTATTGCCCGTGCTGGCGCTAGCCTTGCCGGAATCCGTGCGGTTCCTGGCGATGCAGCCGGACAGGCAGCAGACCCTGCAACGGCTGTTAAAAAAAATCTCTGGTGACACCCGTTGGCAGCAGTACTTGATCAGAACGGCTGGCAGCGAGCCCGTGAAGGGCGCACCTTTCCGCCAGCTACTTACGCGCGACTGGCGACGGGCGACGCTCAGCCTCTGGCTGGCCTATTTCTGCTCGCTATTCGTGTTCTACCTGTTGTCGAGTTGGCTGCCGACCATCATGCGGGAGGCAGGATACCCGATTGGAACCGCTGCGCGCATCGCGGCCATGGCGCCCCTTGGTGGCACGATCGGCGCACTACTGCTGGCGCGGCTGATGGACCGCTTCAATCCCTTCCTCGTGCTGGCGGCTGCCTATATCGGTTCAAGCGCAGCGCTGCTGGCCATCGGACTGACTATCCATTCGGTGGGCATGCTGGCAATCGTCGTGTTCTGCGCCGGTTTCGGCGCCGTGGGCGCACAGACTGGCATGAACGCGCTGGCTGCCACGCTGTATCCGACGCAGATCCGTGCCACAGGTGTGAGCTGGGCGCTGGCCATGGGTCGCGCCGGCTCCATCGTCGGGGCAATGAGCGGTGGCGTTCTGATGGCCTGGTTTGTCAACGCGCAGGCCTTGTTCCAACTGATCGCCGTTCCACCGGTACTTGGTGGCATTGCCCTCGCCTGTCTGTCAATGGCCAGGGGCGAAGCGGATGCCCGCCCGCAGGCCCAGGCGATGCCGCCGCATTACTGACTTTGTTTGGTTAAAAGACGCAATCCCATGAAAGACTTCAAGAACTTTATCAACGGTGAATGGGTCGGCACCCCTCGCCACTTCGAGGACCGCAATCCGGTCGATAACAGCGTGATCGGGTTCGTCCACGAAGCTGGCCAGGCCGAAGTCGATGCGGCGGTAGCAGCGGCGCGCGCCGCATTGACTGGCCCTTGGGGCCGCATGACGGTGGCCCAGCGGGTGGAATTGCTGCACGCCGTCGCCGACGGAATCAATCGCCGCTTCGACGAGTTCCTGGAGGCTGAGATCGCGGATACCGGCAAGCCCCGCTCGCTTGCCAGCCATATCGACATCCCGCGCGGCGCCGCCAACTTCAAGGTGTTCGCCGACCTAATCCGGAACGTGCCTACCGAGAGCTTCACCATGGCCACACCCGATGGCGGTGAGGCGGTCAACTACGCGGTGCGGGCACCGCGCGGTGTAATCGGCGTGGTATGCCCGTGGAATCTGCCACTGCTGCTTATGACGTGGAAGGTCGGCCCTGCGCTGGCGTGCGGCAACACCGTGGTGGTCAAGCCTTCGGAAGAAACGCCGGCGACCGCCACGCTGCTGGGCGAGGTGATGAACGAGGTGGGCATGCCACCCGGCGTCTACAACGTGGTGCATGGCTTTGGCCCGGATTCGGCCGGCGCCTTCCTGACGCAGCATCCCGGCGTGAACGGCATCACGTTCACCGGCGAAACGCGTACCGGCGAGGCCATCATGAAGGCGGCCGCCAACGGTGTGCGGCCGGTCTCATTTGAACTCGGCGGGAAGAACGCCGGCATCGTGTTCGCCGACGCAGACTTCGACAAAGCGGTGACCGGCATCGCGCGCTCCGCCTTCGAGAATAGCGGCCAGGTCTGCCTCGGAACGGAGCGGGTCTACGTTCAGCGTTCCATCTTCGACCGATTCGTCGCCGCGCTCAAGGCAAGGGCAGAGGGGCTTAAGCTCGGCCGACCCATGGAACCCGGGGTCACGCTCGGCCCGCTGGTCTCGCTGGAACATCGCCAAAAGGTGCTGTCCTATTACCGCAAGGCCGTGGAGGAGGGCGCCACGGTTGTCACCGGTGGCGGCGTGCCCGAGATGCCGGATGCACTGAGCGAAGGAGCATGGGTGCAGCCGACGATCTGGACCGGGTTGCCGGAAAGCGCGACGGTGATCCGTGAGGAGATCTTCGGCCCGTGCTGCCATGTCGCGCCGTTCGATAGCGAGGAAGAGGCGATCCGGCTTGCCAATGACACGCCTTACGGGCTCGCCGCCACGGTGTGGACCTCCGACCTCGGCACGGCGCACCGCATGGGCAGCGGGCTGGAAGTCGGTGTCTGCTGGATCAATGCCTGGTTCCTGCGCGACCTGCGCACGGCGTTCGGCGGCGCCAAGCAGTCGGGCATCGGGCGTGAGGGCGGGGTGCATTCGCTCGAGTTCTACACCGAGTTGCGCAACATCTGTGTGAAGCTGTAAGGTCCGCCATGCAAAGCGAACAACTGCGCGAAATCGGCGCGAGCCTGCACCAGGCCCTGCTTGGCCGCGAACCCGTTGCACCGCTGACCGACCGCTGGCCGGAACTGACGATCGACGACGCCTACCGCATCCAACTCGCCATGGTGCAGCACCGGCTCGATGCTGGTGAACGTGTGGTCGGCAAAAAAATCGGCGTAACCAGCAAAGTGGTGATGGACATGCTGGACGTGCGCCAGCCCGATTTTGGCCACCTGCTCTCCGGCATGGTCTACCCGGAAGGCGCGGCCATTGCGACCAATACCCTGATCGCGCCCAGGGCCGAAGGGGAAATCGCCTTCGTACTGAAGGATGACTTGCAAGGGCCGGGCGTGACGAATGCCGACGTGCTGCGCGCCACTGCCTATGTACTGCCTTGCTTCGAGATCGTCGACTCGCGCATCCGCGACTGGAAGATCCGCATCCAGGACACCGTGGCCGATAACGCATCGTCCGGCGTTTTCGTGCTGGGCGATGCCGCTGTGGATCCGCGCGGCATTGACCTCGCCACCGTCGGCATGACTCTGGAGAAGAACGGCGAGATCGTGGCGACTGGCGCCGGCGCCGCGGCACTGGGCCACCCGGCCAATGCCGTGGCCTGGCTGGCCAACACACTTGGCCGGCTTGGCATCGGGCTGAAAGCCGGCGAGGTGATCCTGTCAGGCTCGCTCGCCCCGTTGGTGCCGGTGCAGGCCGGCGACCAGTTGCGGATTACCCTGAACGGCGTCGGCTCGGCCGGCGTGCGCTTCGTCTGAATTCCCAAGGAACAAGCATGACGCTGACACAAGACACCATCCTGAAGCTGGCTGAGCACCTGGAGAACGCTGAGCTGCAGCGGGAGGCGGTCACCAAGATCACCGACGCGCACCCGCAGATGGATTGGGAAGACGCCTACGCGATCCAGGATGCGATCCGCGCCCGCAAAGAGGCGCGCGGCACGCGCGTCACGGGCTTCAAGATGGGGCTGACCTCGTTCGCGAAGATGCGGCAAATGGGCGTGAGCGAGCCGGTCTACGGCTTTCTCACTGACTATGGCGCCTGCATGGACGGCGCCGCCATCGATACCGCAACGCTTATCCATCCCAAGGTCGAGGCTGAGATTGCCTTCGTGCTGAAGCGCTCGCTCAAGGGGCCGGGCTGCCATATCGGTGACGTGCTGGCGGCGACCGACTTCGTGATACCGGCTGTAGAGGTGATCGATTCCCGATACGAGAATTTTCGCTTTGACCTGAAGAGCGTGATTGCGGATAACACCTCTGCCGCGCGCTTCGTGACCGGCGGCGCTGCGCTGGGGGTGGCAGGACTCGACCTCAAGAATCTCGGCGTGGTACTGGAGAAAAATGGCGAGATTGTCGTGACTGCTACCGGCGCCGCTGTGCTGGGGCATCCGGCCAACAGTGTCGCCATGCTGGCGAACATGCTGGGCGCACGTGGCCGTGAGCTGCCTGCCGGCGCCTTCATCATGACCGGGGGCATCACTGAGGCAATAGCAGTCGAGGCGGGTGACAACATCACCGTGCGATACCAGCACCTTGGCGCGGTGTCGATGCGATTCGTGTAGGCCACAAATGACGAGAGACGCAAAAAAATCCAAAAGGCGTCCCGAAGAACCACGGAGGAGACAGAAACAGATGAGATGGCTTTCCGTCGCGGGAGTCCTCGCCACGGCGTTCCCAGCATTTGCCCTTGCACAAGGTAGTGTCACGGCATATGGCGTGGTGGACACGGGTGTGGCGTTCGTCAATGGGGTCGGAGCGGGTCGGGATACCCAGGTATTCATGCCGACGCTAACCGGCACGGTGCCATCGCGTTGGGGGCTGCGCGGGACGGAGGACCTGGGTGGCGGCAACAAGGCCATCTTCTGGCTGGAGTCCGGCTTCGCGCCCGACAGCGGTGCATCGAACCAGGGCGGACGCCTGTTCGGCCGTCAGGCACTTGTTGGCCTCTCAGGTGGCTGGGGTCAAGTTGCGCTCGGGCGCCAGTACACGATGCTGTTCTGGGCCATGGCCGAGCCGGACATGCTCGGCCCCAACATCTTCGGCTCGGGATCCCTCGACAACTACATCCCCAATACGCGCGCAGACAACGCGGTTTCCTATAAAGGCAAGTTCGGCGGCTTGACCGTTGGTGCGACTTACAGCTTTGGCCGGGACGGCGTCAACGCGGGGCCGAGCCCCGCGGGCACCAACTGCGCCGGCGAGAACCCGGCGGACAAGCGTGCATGCCGGGAATGGTCCGCACTGCTGCAGTACGACACGGGGCGCTGGAGCGTCGCGGCAGCGTACGATTCGTTACGTGGCGGTCCCGGCGCCTTTGGCGGGATGAGCAGCAGCTCACTAACCGACGACCGCCTCTCCGTGAACGGCTACTTCATGGTGGGAGACGCGAAGATCGGCGGGGGATGGTTGCGTCGGGACAACCGTGCTAGCACGACGCCGCGCAGCGATCTGTACTACGCCGGCGTCTCGTATCCGGTCACCTCCACATTCAGCGTGGACGCCGAGGCATTCCATCTCCGCTATCACCATAGCGCGAACAAGGCATGGCTGTTCGCGGGCCGCGGTACCTATTCTTTCTCCAAGCGCACATCCGTGTATGCGACGGCGGGGTATATCGACAATCGCGGAACCCTAGCATTGTCTGTCAATGCCGGCCAGGCCGGTAAGCCCACGACACCCGGAGGAAATCAGTTAGGCGCAATGATCGGGATGAAACACATTTTCTAGGGGATAAACTGGAAGAAGGCGGCATATACGGCAGTAATGAATATGCCATGCTTTACCAGCTTGACGCTACCTGCCTAACGGCCTTCCGCTCAGCGTGAATCCTTGATCTTCTGCGCTACGAACGCCTGCTGTCGGCATGACGGCAGGCATCGTGCCGCCTGATCATCTGCATTTCCTTGACCCATGGATCGTCATCATTTTCGTTAATAGCGACAATCAGGAATATTAGCTTTCGAATGGCATTTGCCTGTCGCTAATATTTAAAGCACAAAGACGCGGAAGTGCTGACGCGTCAATCAAATCGAGGCGCTCCTTCTGCAGCGCTAATTCTGGAGGCAATCACGGTGAAGAAGATCAAGTGTGCGCTGATCGGTTCCGGCAATATTGGCACCGATCTGATCTACAAGATCAGGCGCAGTCCGGTACTGGAACCGGTATGGATGGTGGGAATCGACCCCGAATCGGAAGGCCTGGCCCGGGCCCGTGAGCTAGGCCTGAAGACCACCGCCGAAGGCATCGAC
The DNA here is from genome assembly GCF_058782875.1 of Cupriavidus sp. FW305-F7. NCBI lineage: Bacteria > Pseudomonadati > Pseudomonadota > Betaproteobacteria > Burkholderiales > Burkholderiaceae > Cupriavidus > Cupriavidus sp. FW305-F7. Next base: position 92,072 of record NZ_JBYSYC010000028.1, read on the forward strand.
GGATTTCTGCCGCACGTGGCGGCAGACGAGATCCAGATCGCCTTCGATGCGACCAGTGCTTATGTGCATGAGGAAAACAGCCGCAAGCTCAATGCGCTCGGCGTGATGGTGATCGACCTTACCCCTGCGGCCATCGGTCCGCTTTGCGTCCCGCCGGTCAACCTGCACGGACTCACGCAGGACGGGGTCATGAACGTCAACATGATTTCCTGCGCCGGGCAAGCGACGATCCCGATGGTCTACGCCGTGTCGCGGGTCCAGCCCGTGGAGTACGGGGAAATCGTGGCAAGTGTGTCGTCCAAGTCGATTGGCCCGGGCACGCGCAAGAATCTGGACGAATTCACTTACACCACCTCCGGCGCCATCGAGCGCGTCGGTGGCGCGGAACGAGGCAAGGCACTGGTGGTGATCAATCCGGCAGAACCGCCCGTGATCATGCGAAACACCATCTACTGCCTGACCAGGACGGCGCCGGACGAACAGAAGATCACCGAATCCGTCATGGGCATGATCGTCGAAGTGCAAAAGTACGTGCCGGGCTATCGGCTGGTGAACGGACCGGTATTCGATGGCAACAAGATTTCCATCTATCTCGAAGTCAAGGGGCTGGGCGACTACCTGCCCACCTACGCCGGCAACCTCGACATCATGACCGCGGCGGCAACACGTACCGCGGAGCTGTTTGCCGAGGGCATTCTCGCAGGCACCACGAAAACGCGATCCATTCAGGCCGAGGAAGTGTGATGAGCCATCTGAAAGGCAGAAAAGTCCTTCTCCATGATATGTGCTTGCGCGACGGCATGCATGCCAAGCGCCACCAGATCAGCATCGAGCAAATGGTGAAGCTCGCGACCGCGCTGGATGAGGCGGGTATCCCGCTGATCCAGGTCACCCATGGTGATGGCCTGGGCGGCTCCTGCGTCAACTTCGGCTTCGGCCTGCATACCAACGAGGAGTATCTCTCGGCGGTGGTGCCGCAGCTGAAGCAGGCCAAAGTGTCCGTGCTGCTCCTGCCCGGCCTGGGTACGATGAAGGATCTCCAGTCAGCGCGCGAGTGCGGCGCCCACAGCGTGCATGTCGCGACCCATTGCACGGAAGCGGATGTGGCCGAACAGCATATCGGCTTCGCCCGCAAGTTGGGCATGGACACCACCGGCTTTTTGATGATGGCCCATATGAATTCGCCAGAAGGCCTGGTGAGGCAGGGCAAGCTGATGGAGTCCTACGGCGCGCAGACCATCTATGTGACGGACTCCGCCGGCTACATGCTGCCGGAGGACGTCAAGGCCCGTATCGGCGCCTTGCGCGCGGCGCTGAAGCCGGAGACCGAGATTGGCTTCCACGGCCACCACAACTTGGGCATGGGGATTGCCAACTCGATCGCCGCGATCGAGGAAGGCGCGAGCCGCATCGACGGTTCCGTCGGCGGGCTGGGCGCGGGTGCCGGCAATACGCCATTGGAGGTTTTTGCAGGCGTATGCGAACGGATGGGCATCGAGACTGGGGTCAACCTGTTCAGGCTTGTCGATGTGGCCGAGGACATTGTGGTACCGATGATGGACCACGCGATCCGGGTCGATCGCGAGTCCTTCACGATCGGCTACGCGGGCGTGTATTCCACGTTCCTCCTGTTCGCCAAACGCGCCGCCGCGCGCTATGGCGTCCCCGCCCGCGACATCCTGCTGGAGCTTGGCCGCAAAAAGATGGTTGGCGGCCAGGAGGACATGATCGAGGACACCGCCATGACCATGGCGAAGCAGCGTGGCCTACTCAAGGGCGGATCTTCCCTTCAAGCGCTGCAGGCGCAGGAGGCCTAGCACATGCCGTTTGCACAGATCTACCTGCTGGAAGGCCGCAGCGAGGAACAGAAAGCCGCGGTCATCGAGAAAGTTACCCAGGCCCTCTGCGAGGCCGTAGGCGCTCCAAAGGAAAACGTCCGCGTCTGGATCCAGGACGTACCGAAGACCAACTGGGGCATCGCCGGAAAGAGCGCAAAAGAACTCGGGCGTTAAGCCCGGGCAGGAAACCGGGGCACCGACAGGACGGATGCCTCAGGTCATAAGAATGGAGACACCCAATGCTAAATCTGCACGATATCCGCTATGTGCGGCTCGGTACCAGGAATCTCGACGAGGCCGAGCAATTCGCTACCAGGATTCTCGGGCTCGAGCCAGTCAGGCGAGTCGGGAAGATGCTGTACCTGCGCTCGGATGCGCGGGACCACACGCTGTGCTATGTGGAGGGGGATCCGCGGGAGCAGACTGTCGGCTTCGAGGTGGCTTCGGGCGATGACCTCGACAGCGCCGGCGCGCTCCTGGAGAACAGCGGGCGCCCTGTCAGACTTGGCACGAGAGAGGAGTGCGAGCAGCGCGGTATTACCGCATTTCTCAACTTTTCCGACCCTTCGGGCACCAACTTCGACCTCGTCTGGCGTCCGCATGCCAGCGCCCGGCGCTATTTTCCGACCCGCGATGCCGGTATTACCGGTTTCAGCCATGTAGGTCTGTACAGCAGCGATCCGAAGCGGGACGAGCAATTTTGGACCGAGATCGGCGGTGCGCGAGTTAGCGACCGCATTGGCGATGCGCCGCTGCTCAGAATTAACCCGATCCATCACACCATGGCCTTGTTTCCGGCCAGCCACGGCGGTGTCCAGCATATCAACCACCAGGTGGAATCCGTCGACGACATCCTGCGTGCGTACTACTTCCTGAAGCAGAAGGGGGTTGAGATCCGGTTCGGACCTGGCCGTCATGCCACTTCGGGAGCTTACTTCCTGTACTTCGCTGGTCCGGACGGCATGACCTACGAGTATTCCTGCGGGGTTCGTCATTTTTCTGAAGATGATGAAAAAACGCATGTGCCCCGCCAATTCCCCGTCGAACCTGCTTCTTTCTGCATGCTTGGCGCCAGGCCCACGGGCATTACCGGGTTCGAAAGCTGAAGTGTGTTGTGTGCGCCGGTTATCCGGCACGGTTGCCGCGGTGGCAACAAGCCGCGTCAGGCGACGGCGTTGCAAGTTTGCGAGAAACGAGAAATGTCAATGAATTACCAAGTCAGACTTGAGCCCAGTGGGCACAGCTATGTGGTGGAAGAGGGCAAGACGGTGCTCAAGGCCGGCATGGATGCTGGCTTGCTGATGCCATACAGCTGCCGTGCCGGTGGATGCAAGACGTGTCGGGGCAAGATCCTGGAAGGATCGGTTGATTTCGGTCCGATCATTCCCGGCGTGCTGCCCGATGAGGAGCGCAAGGCGGGCTATGCGTTGCTATGCGTGGCAAAGCCATTGTCGGACCTGGTAATCAAGGTCGATGAACTGGAAGGCGTCGAGTCTGTCAAGGCGAAGACGTTCCCCTGTCGCGTCATCGGCATGGAGCGGGCCGCGCCGGACGTGATGGTGGTGAGGCTGCGCATTCCGATGAACTACAACGTCTTCTTCCTGCCGGGACAGTACATCGAGGTCCTGATGAAAGATGGTCAACGCCGCAGCTATTCGGTTGCAGTGGCCCCTCATCACGAGGATCTGACGCAGCTTGAATTGCACATCCGCCACTCTCCCGGTGGACAGTTCACTGACCATGTCTTTGATGGCCTGAAGGTGAACGACATGCTGCGGTTCGAAGGGCCATTTGGCACGTTCTTTCTGCGAGAGAAGTCGGAAAAGCCCATCGTCTTGCTGGCCGGTGGGACCGGCTTCGCACCAATCAAGTCCATCATCGAGTACATGGTTCAGCAGGGAATCCGCCGTCCCATCAAACTCTATTGGGGCGGTCGCACGCGCCGGGATATCTACCGCATGGGGTTGGCCGAACAATGGCAGCGGGAATTTGATCATATTGAGTTTGTACCCGTCCTGTCGAACCAGACACCGGATTGCCGCTGGGAAGGGCGGACTGGCTTTGTGCACCACGCCATTATGGAAGACCTGCCTGACCTGTCTGGCTACCAGGTCTACGCCTGCGGCACGCCAGCCATGATCACTGCGGCGAAGCAGGATTTTGTTGAACGGTGCGGGCTTCCTGCCAATGAGTTTTTCGCCGATTCCTTTATTTAAGTCCGCCCGTTACAAGCCACAAGAACTTGGAGAGCATGATGCCTCAAATTCCGGAAAATACGACCGTTCCCGTCAACAACCAGGACTCGGTCGTCAAGCCGTACGTACTCGGCCACGGCACGCTCGCCTGTCGCGATATCGACGAGACGCGCCGGTTCTACAAAGAGTTCCTGGGCGTTGAAACTGTGCGCCATGGCCCCCGTTCCTTCGCGGCCCGCCTCGGCATGAAGTTCCACATCTTCTGCGTGGAAATCGGCGACGAGATCGAGCCGGTGCCTTTCCTCAACCACTGGGGGCTGGACGTCGCGAGCAAGGAGGAGGTCGATACGGTCTACAAGCAGACAGTCGAACTCAAGGACAAGTACAAGATCCGGCAGATTACCGAACCGGCGCTCCAGCACGGCGTGTACTCGTTCTACCTGGAAGACTTGGACTACAACTGGTGGGAAGTGCAGTACTACGAGGGCGGATTCCAGGCCGAAGACCTTTTCGATTTCGGCGATCTCTTCTGAGAGCGCGGGACAACGACGCACGCAGAGAGAATGAAGGAATGAAAACTGAATACAAGCTTCTTACCTATGCTTACCAGGACGGCGGTCCGCGCGCCGGGATTCTCGTTGGGCAGAAGGTGTTCGATATCGCACAAGAGCTTGAACTGCAGTTGGTCGGCGAAACGCCGTCAGTGCTAGCCCTCTCGGTGCTGGACATATTGCGTAAGTGGGACGCGTATGCGCCGCTGCTAGCCTCGCTGGCAAGCCAGGCGGACGTCGAGGGGAAGGATCCCCGGCGTGGCTTCGACCTGGATCAGGTCGAACTGCTGGCCCCGATCCAGTTTCCGGGCACCGTCTTTGGCGCGGGCGCCAATTTCTCGGATCACGTCGAGGAAATGCGGCGCGCCTTTAATTTGCCGGAAGAGCCAAGCCCTCGCGAGAACGGTGGCCAGCCCTGGTTCTTCGTCAAGTCGCCGACTGCAAGTGTGGTGACCGGTCCCGGCACGCAGATCAAGCTGCCTGCCTACGCGACGTCGGTCGATTATGAAGCCGAGTTGGCGGTGGTGATTGGTCGTACTGCCCGCAATGTGCAGGTTGAAGAGGCGCTCGACTATGTCGCCGGCTACACCATAGCGAACGATCTGTCGGCGCGCGATGCAGTGCGCCGCGCCAATGTTCCCAAGCAATCGCCATTCCACTTCGATTGGGTATCGCATAAGTGCTTTGACGGAAGTTGCCCCATTGGACCGTGGATTACGCCCGCAGAGTTCGTCGGCGACCCGCAGGCGCTCGGTATCAAGCTCTGGCTCAATGGCGAAATCCGCCAGGACGGCTCGACCCGCCCGATGATCTTCACAGTGGCCGAACAGATCGCGTTCCTTAGCAGCCGTGCAACGTTACAGCCGGGCGATGTGATCCTCACCGGCACACCGGCCGGTGTGGGCACGCCACGTGGCGAGTTCCTCAAGGCTGGCGATCACGTCCGTATCTGGATCGAGAGCATCGGCGAGTTCCACAACTCATTTGCCTGAAGGGGCGGGTCCTTAGGCGCCTGCGCGGACCCGCGACCATTCATCCACTGGCCGGAGCGGCCGTCAAATTTATCTGCCCAACCTCTTGGGCAAGGAGAACGCCATGTTGTTTGTTGAAAAAGAAATCGCTGTCAATGACAACCGTCAGCCAGGGGATCCGGTGCTGACCCGTGCCCAGGTGTGGGCCGGGCTGAAGATGAAGGCAGACAACGCCTTGCCGTTTGTCGCGGTGATGTCGAAGTGCGAGGTGGTCGAGTACACGCCGAATGGCCTGGTTCGGGACATCGAAGCGCGCGGCCAGGCGGCCCGCGAGCGCATCACCTTCTACCCGGGGCGGAAGGTTGTCTTCCTGCGTCTGTCCGGCCCGGCCGACGGATTCATCGTCAACGAGATCCTCGGGGAGGATGCAGACATCCGGCTGCGCTTCAGCTTCGCCTTGCAGCTGGTGGACGTCGATTCAGGCTCTCCCGAGGAGCGGGAGTTCAAGGCAGTGATGGAGCGCGATTACGCGTCCGCGGTGGACTCCACGCTTGCCGCCATCCGACAAGCGGCATTGAGCGGAGCACTGTAACGGCCTGGCCAGCGCACTACGGCATTTCGGCGAGCGCTGGCCGATCAGCAGAGCGTGCAGGCAATCACAGAGAGTGGAGCAGAGACATGAAAAATTCCTGGTATGACGAACTGTTCGGAATCATCGATAACCGGCAGCTCGAGGCATTCCTTAACCTGGTTACCGACGACATCACATTCACAGTGGCCAACCATCCGCCGGTGGTCGGCAAAAACGCGGTGCGCGACAAGCTGGCCGCGTTCTGGAGTTCGATCAACGGTCTGAAGCACACCACCCGCAACATCTTCGAGAGTCAGGGTCACACAATCTTCGAGTTCATGGTGCGCTATACGCGAACGGACAACGAAGAGGTCTCGGTCCCGTGCGTGACGATCATCAGGCTTCGCGACGGGCGTGTCAGCGACTGGCGCATCTATATCGACATGGCGCCCGTCTTCTCGCCTGGCTGAGAGGTGGCCGAGTTGGGCCAACCGGCTGGCGTACAAGCCAGCACTGCTGCCATACGGTGATCAACAGTCACCGAACTCAAATAGAACAAGAAAATTTGGGGAGACAGAATGCAGTACGAGCAGAATTTCCTCGCCAGGCGCAAGTCTGGTGTGCCGCGTCGGATGCAGGAGCGGCATTCTCCGCGCCGCGCGTTGGCGTCCGCTGTGACGATCGCGCTGGCCGCACTGAGCGCACCGACGGCGAGTGCCTTCGAGATCCAGACGAGCAGTGAAGATCTCCGCATACGCTGGGACAATACGCTGAAGTACAGCACGGCCTGGCGCGTGAAGGAGCGATCTGACGCGCTGGTGGCGGATGCCAACCAGGATGACGGGGACCGCAACTTCAGCAGGGGCCTGATTTCGAATCGGGTGGACCTGCTGTCAGAGTTTGACCTGTCGCTCAGGAACGTGGGGATGCGCCTGAGCGGGGCAGCGTGGTACGACAGCGTCTACAACCGCAAGAACGATAACGATTCTCCATTTACCGCCAACGCCACCTCGGTGCCGTACAACGAGTTTACTGGGGCCACCAGCAGGCTTCACGGGCGCAAGGCGGAGCTGCTGGATGCTTTTGCGTTCGGCAAGGCGGACCTTGGGGACATGCCGGCAACGCTGCGCATTGGCCAGCACAGCGTGCTCTATGGTGAAAGCCTGTTCTTCGGCAATAACGGCATCGCCGGCGGCCAGTCCCCGATCGACATCGTCAAGTTGCTGGCGGTACCCGGCACGCAGTTCAAGGAACTGATTCGCCCGGTGCCTCAGGTGTCCGGCCAGATCCAGCTGCGGCCCAACGTCGCTGTCGGCGCGTATTACCAGTTCCACTGGGAAAAGAACCGGCTGCCCGCCGCCGGAAGCTATTTCTCCAGCGTCGATCTGCTCGATGACGGCGGTGAGCGCATCCTGGCGGGACCCGGAGCGGCCTTCACGCGCGGCGCCGACATCAAGGCCCGAAACTCAGGACAGGGCGGGCTGCAGCTGCGCTACCGCCCGGAAGGCCTGGATAGCGAATTCGGCCTGTACGCTGTCCAGTACAACGCCAAAGACCCCGTCGTCTACGCCAACCTGAGCCCGGCCTTCACGCCGGCGACCTACCAGTTGGTCTACCCGGAAGCGATCAAGGCCGTCGGCATCAGCTTTAGTACGTCGGTCGGGGAGACGAATGTGGCCGGCGAGTTCTCGGTCCGGCACAACATGCCGCTGGTGGCACGGGCGGGCGCCGTTACGGTACTGCCGGGCATGACTGCAGACAACCGGAACAACGCGCTCTACCCGGTCGGCGACACGGCTCATGCCCAGCTTTCCTGGATTGCGCTGCTCGGCCAAACGCCATTCTGGGAGGGCGGTAGCTTCATCGGTGAGGTGGCGTGGAATCGGCGCCTGGGAATCGCCAGGAACGCCGGGGCGCTGGATCCGAACGCCACCCGCGATGCCGCGGCAGTGCGCATGATCTTCCAGCCGTCTTACTACCAGGTACTCGACGGACTGGACCTTTCGGTGCCGATCGGCATCGGTTACGGATTGTTCGGCAAGTCGTCAGTGATCAATCCCGGTTTCAGCGTGTACCACGGTGGTGACCTCAGTATCGGCGTGAACGGTGATTACCTTAAAACCTGGAAATTCAGCCTGAATTACACCCATTACTTTGGCGGACAGGCGACCACCGTGGCGCCGGCGAACGCGGCCGTCCAGGCCTATTCCTACGGCCAGTCGCTGAAAGACCGCGATTTCGTTTCACTTTCCGTACAACGTTCATTCTGACAAACACAGACCAAGGCAATCAGGAGACACCAGAAATGAAAGCGAGACATTCTGTTCTATGCGCGGCCATTTGCGGCTTGGCGACTTTCGCTTCCCATGCGCCGGCCGCGGTGACGCCGGAAGAAGCAGCAGCGCTCAAGAGCACGCTGACACCCTTCGGCGCCGAAAAGGCCGGCAACAAGGACGGCACGATCCCGGCCTGGGATGGCGGGTACACCAAGGTGCCGTCGGGATATAAGAGCGGCAATCCGCGTCCGGACCCGTTTGCGAATGAGAAGCCCCGCTTCTCCATTACCGCGAAAAACATGGACCAGTACGCCGACAAACTAACCGACGGGGTCAAGGCGCTGTTGAAGAAGTACCCGGACAGCTACCGGCTGGATGTATATCCCACCCATCGCACGGCAGCAGCACCGCAATGGGTCTATGACAACACCTTCAAAAACGCAACGCGGGCAAAGAGCACGCAGGGCGGCGTCTGGCTCGAGGGCGCATATGGCGGCATTCCGTTCCCGATTCCGAAGGATGGTTTCGAGGCCATGTGGAATCATAAGCTTATGTGGCTGGGCGAAACCACGGGCTATGCCTTCAACAACTACGTGGGCACCCCGGACGGAAAGCTGGTTCTTTCGACGCGGGGCTACAACAAGACCCAGTATCCGTACTACGAAAAAGGTGGAAGCGTCGAGAACTTCAAGGGCGAGAGCCAGCAGTTGCGCGTCTGGATGACCGACCCGCCGATCAAGTCCGGCGAGCAATTCGTTCTGATTGATTCGGTCAACAAGCCGCGCCAGGCGTGGCAATACCTGGTGGGGCAGCGGCGCGTGCGCAAGGCTCCGACGCTGGGCTATGACACGCCCAACGATGTGAATTCCGGGCAGGAATACTACGACGAAGCCTATATCTTCCTGGGCGACCTGGATCGCTACAACTGGAAGCTCGTCGGCAAGAAGGAAATCTATATCCCGTACAACAACAACAAGTTCTTCCAGAAAGACGTCACGCTCGAGCAACAGCTGTTGCCACATCACGTCAATCCCGACTCAGTGCGCTGGGAGTTGCACCGCGTCTGGGTAGTGGAAGCGGACCTGGCGCCGGGCAAGCGACATGTCGTTCCTAAGCGTCGCTACTACCTCGACGAAGACACTTGGGGCGCGATCCTGGCCGACGGCTGGGACGCGCAAGGGCAATTGTGGCGCACCCAGTTGGCCCTGCCCTTTGTCGTGATGGAGGGTCCGTTCGTGTTCCCGAACCTGCAGTGGTCTACCCACAATCTGCAGACTGGCGGCTGGGCGGCTACGGGCGCAACAAACTGGACGAACCCGTCCTACTCCTACCACTTCAAGATGCTTGACCGTATTTCGGCAAGCTACTTCACGCCGGAAGCCATGTCGGGTGAGGGCGTACGCTAAGCATTGCGGAGGGGTCGATGTCGGCCCCCCGAAACTATTTCAGGAGGAGATCATGGACGCACGGACCGCAGCACTGCTGCAGGACGAGGTGGCAATTATTACGGGCGCCGCCGGGGGCATCGGCCGCGCCGCGGCGCAGGTGTTCGCCCGGGAAGGCGCTCGGCTGGTGCTGGCCGACATGGACGTTGCCGGAGGCGAGGAAGCCGCGCAACAAGTCATTCGTGCCGGTGGCGAAGCGATCTTCGTGCCCACCGATGTCGCCAATGGCGAGCATGTACGCAAACTTGTGGCCGTGACGGTGGAGAAGTTCGGGAAGCTGACAGTGGCCTTCAATAACGCAGGCATCGAAGGCCAGCTTGCGCCGACGGCGGACTATGACGAAGCCGAATGGGACCGAGTCATCCGCATCAACCTCAAGGGCGCATGGAACTGCCTGCGCTTCGAGATTCCCGCGATGCTCGCCGCCGGCAAGGGCGCTATCGTAAATACCGCCTCCGGGCTGGGACAGGTGGGCGCATGGAGCATGCCTGCCTACGTCGCATCCAAGCATGGCGTCATCGGCCTAACCCAGACGGCTGCCCTCGATTATGCCGCGAAGGGCATCCGCGTGAACGCCCTGATGCCGGGCGTCGTGGAGACGCCGATGATGATGGACCGCATGTTCAAGGAAAACCCGCAGTTGTTGGACGTCCTCAAGCAGGCACATCCCATCGGACGCTTCGCCCGACCCGGTGAGCCGGCCGAGGCTGCGGCGTGGTTGTGCTCGGACCGCGCCTCCTTCGTGACCGGAGCGGCGATGGCCTGCGACGGCGGATTCCTGAGCCACTGAATGCCTTGAGGAGCGATTGTGCCAAACAGATTGAAAGACAAGGTAGCCATTATTACCGGCATTGGCAGTGGTATGGGACGTGCTGCCGCGCTATTGTTTGCTGCCGAAGGGGCGAAAGTGGTTGGTTGCGACGTCAATGAAGCGGCTTGCCGCGAGACGGTCGCGGCCATTCAGGCACAGGGAGGCGAAGCGGTCTCGCTGCACCCGTGCGACCCGTCCGAGCCGGCCGAAGCCCAGGCCCTGGTCGAACTCGCGGTCTCCGCCTTCGGGACTATCGATGTCCTCTACAACAACGCCGCGGCCGTCCACTTTGCGCCGATTGAAGCGATGACCCACGAGATGTGGACGGCCACTATGAAGGGCGAGTTGGATATTGTCTTCAATGCCTGCAAGGCAGCATGGCCGTTCCTGGCGAAGCGTGGCGGGTCGATCATCAACTGTGGTTCCACCTCGGGAAAGATTGCCTATGAAGTGCTGCCCGCCCTGGCGCATGCCGCCGGCAAAGGTGGCGTGATTGCCATGACGCGCCAGTTGGCCATGGAAGGGGGCAAGCATGGCATACGCGCGAACAGCATTTCCCCGGGACTGGTCCGCACCGGCGCGACCGCGGCCCTGATCGACAACCCTGAATGGTTTGCGCCGATGAGGCGCAAGCTGATGCTCGACGGCCAGGTCGGCACGCCGGAAGACATTGCCTACTGCGCGCTCTACCTGGCCAGTGATGAGGCGAAATGGGTCACGGGAGCGGACTTCGCCATTGATGGTGGCACCACGGCGTGGTGATCGACGGCGGCCTCGATATACAGCGACATCGTAGGGGAGCGCAAGCGGAGAGACCGCGGCGGGATTTTCTCTTGCCGTTCCCCGGGAGGAGACATGGTGGATAAAAAGAAGATGCGGTGGAAACCGGCATTAAGTGCGGTAGTGATCAGCGTCGCATTGCTGACGGCAGCAGGGGCGGCCGGGGCGATGCCAGGGCCGCTCGACCGGCCGGCACAAGGTTCGGCGCATGCCCGCGGCGCGGTGCTGGTGGCGATCGCGAATGCCGGCTCAAGGCTTGTAGCCGTCGGCGAACGCGGCATCGTGCTGCTATCGGACGATAATGGCGCCGCCTGGCGTCAGGCGCAGGTGCCTGTGAGTGTCACGCTGACGGCAGTGCGCTTCGTGACGGCCAGCGAAGGCTGGGCGGTTGGCCACGGAGGGACCGTGCTGCATACGCGGGACGGCGGTGAAACCTGGACAAAGCAGCTTGACGGCCGACAAGCCGCCAGCATGCTGCTGGAACGGGCCGAGGCAAGGATGCGGCGCAACCAAGGTGACCCGAGGGCGCTTGCCCGCGAACTCGAAGACGCGCAACGGTTGGTGGCCGAGGGACCGGACAAGCCCTTTCTTGACCTGCATTTCGTCAACGCGAACACCGGCTTTGTCGTCGGCGCCTACAACCTGATCTTCCGCACGGACGACGGTGGCAAGTCCTGGCAATCGATGGACTCGCGCATTGACAACCCCAAGGGCCTGCACCTCTATGCGATCGGGGGCGCCGGCCCGGATCTGTATATCGTGGGTGAACAGGGTTGCGTCTTCCACTCCGCGGATGGTGGCGACACGTTTGTACCGCTGACCACGCCGTATAACGGCAGCTATTTCGGGTTGGTCACGCGGCCTGGCGGGGAATTGGTTGCATTTGGCATGCGTGGCAATGCCTATCGCTCGCGGGACCGGGGCGTGAGCTGGCAAAAGGTTGACGTGACTTCGAATGCATCACTCGCTGCGGGCACGTGGCTAAGGGACGGGCGCCTGGCTCTGGTGGACCAGTCCGGTCGATTGCTGCTTAGCAGCGATCAGGGTGCCCATTTTGGGGCGGCTTCCCTGAGCCAGACGACGCCGCTGGCTGGCATCGCACAGGCCGCGAATGGCGAAGTCATCATGGTCGGCCAGCGCGGCGTGGTCAGGTTTAGGCCCGCCATGGCGAAACGGGAGGGGCAATGAAGACTGAAGAGATTAGCGAGGTGCGGCCGGCTTCCGGCAGCCTGCAGGAATTCGACCCGCGTTCGGGATCGCTCGTCGAGCGGGCGTTCTTCAACCATCGGATGGCGGTGCTAGTGGCGTGCCTGCTGGTTACGCTGCTGCTTGGATTCCAGGCAACCAGGCTGAGGCTGAATGCCGATTTCGAAAAGATGATCCCGACGGGACATCCCTATATCGGCAAGTATCTCCAGCACAAGGACGACCTGAAAGGGATGGGCAACGCCGTCCGCATCGCGGTGGCGGCCGGGCATGGCACGATCTTTGATGCGCGATACCTCGAGACACTCAGGAAGATCAACGACGAAATCTTCCTGATTCCGGGGGTCGACCGGCCCTTCATGAAGTCGCTGTGGACGTCCAACACGCGTTGGCTCGGCGTGACGGAAGAGGGTCTGGACGGTGGTCCAGTGATTCCCGATGACTATGATCGTTCGGCGCAGAGCATCGAGCAAATCCGGACCAATGTCGAGCGTTCCGGCGAAACCGGTCAGTTGGTGGCATCAGACTATCGGTCCAGCATCATCTTCGTTCCGCTGCTGGACCGGAATCCAGAGACCGGCAAGCCGCTCGACTACAAGCAGTTCTCCGACCAGCTTGAGCGCGTCCGCGCCAGCTATGCGGGCCAGGATGTCGAACTGCATATCACCGGCTTTGCCAAGGTCGTGGGCGACCTGATTGAGGGGCTGCGGGTCGTGCTGGTGTTCTTCGCGCTGACCGTGCTGATTGCTGCCGGCGCGGTCTATTGGTACACCCGGTGCGTGAGAAGCACGGCACTGGTCGTCATCAGTTCGCTGGCGGCTGTGGTCTGGCAACTCGGCCTGTTGCCGACGCTGGGATACGAACTGGATCCCTACTCGATCCTCGTGCCGTTCCTGGTATTCGCCATCGGCATCAGCCACGGCGCCCAGAAAATGAACGGCATCATGCAGGACGTTGGCCGCGGCATGCAAAAGCAGGTGGCGGCGCGCATGACGTTCCGGCGCCTGTTCCTGGCGGGCCTGACGGCGCTATTGTGCGACGCGGTGGGCTTTGCTGTACTGCTGGTGATCAAGATCCGCGTGATCCAGGAACTGGCGATCGCCGCCAGCTTGGGTGTGGCGGTGCTGATTTTTACGAACCTGATTCTGCTGCCGGTGTTGCTGAGTTTCACTGGGGTCAGTGCGCGCGCTGCCGCCCGCAGCCTGAGCAGCGAACATGCGGCGCGGAGCGGGGCCGACAAGCACGTGCTATGGCGCACGCTGGACGCCTTCACCACGCGCAAATGGGCCACGCTGGCAATACTAGCGGCGGTCGCCATGGGCGCCGCCGGCTTCATGGTGAGCCTCAAGCTAAAAGTGGGTGATCTGGACCCCGGCGCGCCGGAACTGCGCAGCGAATCGCGGTACAACCGGGACGATGCTTTTATGCGGAAGGCCTACGCGGCGAGCAGCGATGTCCTGGTCGTCATGGTCGAAACCCCTGATGGCCTCTGCACGCGCTATGAAACACAGGCCCAGGTCGATGCGCTCGCGTGGGAACTGCAGGACGTGGCCGGCGTGGAAGGCATCAACTCCCTGCCGCTGCTGAGCCGGCGCATCGTCGCGGGCATGAACGAAGGCAATCCCAAATGGTACGAACTGGTACCGAACCAGGCCACGCTCAACACGGTCGCCAATCGCACGCCGCGCGAGATGTTCAACCAGGGCTGCAACCTGCTGTCGATGTTTGTGTACTTGCACGACCACAAGGCCGAGACCCTGGCTGGTGTGGTGCAGAAAGTGGAGGCCTTCGCTGCCCGCAACGATACCGGGACGGTCAAGTTCTTCCTGGCGGCGGGTAATGCAGGCATCGAAGCGGCTACCAATATCGTCGTCCGGCAGGCGAGCCGTGAGATGCTGTTCTGGGTGTATGGCGCCGTGGTCCTGCTGTGCTTTGTCACCTTCCGCTCCTGGGCGGCCGTGCTTTGCGCTGTCCTGCCGCTGGTGCTGACGTCGATCCTGGCTGAAGCGCTGATGGTCGGCCTGGGCATGGGCATCAAGGTGGCGACCTTGCCAGTGATCGCCCTTGGCGTGGGGATTGGCGTCGATTACGCGCTCTATGTGCTGACCATCGTCCTCGACCAGTTGCGACGGGGCGCCACCTTGTCCGACGCGTACTTCCGCGCGCTCGTCTTCACTGGCAAGGTGGTGATGCTGACCGGGGTGACACTGGCGCTGGGGGTTGGGGCGTGGGCCTTCTCTCCCATCAAGTTCCAGGCGGACATGGGCATCCTGCTAGCCTTCATGTTCCTGTGGAACATGCTGGGCGCTCTCGTGCTGCTACCTGCCTTGGCATATTTCGTCCTGCCACGGGCATCGGTCCCCGCAGTGCTTGCCCGAGGGGGAGTGTGTGGCGGGTAAGTGAGATTGCTTGCAGTGGGTGCATGGGGCGTCCGAGTCGTCGCGGATTTGTCCCAAGCTGCAAGATGCCAGGACGCAGAAACTGGGGCGATCACATGGTGATCGCCCCAGTTGCATGGATGACCAGGCCCCCCGAGGCCACCGCGTATGGGCAGCCTGGAGCCGCCAAAACTAGACCGCATTCTGAGCGGTGGTCCCGCGTGCCGCATTCTTCCCCGACCAGCAAGTTCACATCGCCTTTCCCGGAAAGAGCCTACGAATCCGCGTTTGATTCCAAATGGGCTTACCTTAGAGGCCCTTCCCGAGTATCCAACGCGGCCCCGAAAGCGGCACGCTAACCGTATTCAAGCAATCGTTCCTTCTGATACAAGCCTGCGCATCTCGCACTGGCTATGATCCTTCCACCCAAAGGAAATATATGGAGACAAGACATGAAAACGGGTGGAGGAATGCTGCACGGCCGGGTGGTGATTGCAACCGGCGCAGCTAACGGCATCGGGCGTTCGGCAGCGCTGCGCTTTGCCAGCGAAGGTGCCAAGGTCGCGGTTGCGGATATGGATGAAACAGGCGGCGCAGAAACGATCCGGTTGATTGCCAGGGCGGGCGGTGAAGCCATCTTTGTCCGGACAGACGTGTCTGACGAACACTCCGTCAAAGGCTCGATTGAGCTGACGGTGGAGACATTCGGCCGTCTCGATGGCGCTTTCAATAATGCTGGCGTTGAGATGTGCCACAAGCCGTTGCATGACATTTCCCTGGATGAGTGGCAACGGGTGTTGAGCATCGATCTGACTGGTGTCTTCTTGTGTATGAAGTATCAGATTCCGGCGATGCTCAAGGCCGGTGGCGGGGCGATTGTCAATACCGCTTCCAACCTCGGCATCGTCGCAATTCCTGATGGCGCTGAGTATATCTCTGCCAAGCATGGCGTCGTAGGGCTCACCAAGGCCGCGGCCGTCGATTACGCGCAGCATGGGATTCGCGTCAACGCACTGCTCCCCGGTGTAACGTTGACGCCAATGATTGAGCGGCTGACATCTCATCCGAACGTTTCCCAAGTATTTGAAAGCATTCGCAAGGCCCATCCGATCGGCCGATTCGCCCGGCCGGATGAGATTGCCCAGACTGCCACGTGGCTCCTTTCGGACGCCGCATCCTACGTGGTAGGCACCTCGATCGTGGCCGACGGCGGCTATGTAGCGCAATAACAAATCCGCAAGGTATCCCGCAAAGGCATTGCCCAGAAAGAGCGGAACGTGTCCGCGTCTTTTGCCTCGAATCCTTCAACTTGACCAATAATTAATGGAGACAACAATCATGACTAGTGCATACGATGTGATCGCTATCGGAGCCGGCCACAATGGGTTGGTTGCTGCAGCATATATGGCTAAGGCCGGAAAAAAGGTCCTGGTACTCGAGCGCAACGCACATCCAGGTGGCGGCGTAGTGACCCGGGAAGCGACGCTCCCAGGCTTTCGTCACGACATGCATTCGATGGCACATATCATGGTCCTTGCGAACCCGATGATCCTTCAGGATGAGTTGGGGTTGCAATCCAAGTTTGGCCTGAAGTATGACGACTGCCCTGTGCCGCACGCAACCGTATTCGGCGATGGCACGACGCTGTTTACTTATAAGGATGTTGATCGGACGGCGCAGTCTATTGCTACCGTCTCGGAGAAAGATGCCGAAAGCTATCGACGCTTCGCGCAAGCTAGTCTGGCGGCGCTTCCGCTGTTCCTGTCCTCCCTCTATTCGCCGCCGCCGCCGATGGCAGCATTCGTCGGCATGATGGATCAAAGCAGTGAAGGACGGGACATCATGCAAATGTTGCAGCGCACCCCCCTGGACATCTGCAATGACTGGTTTGAGAACGACAAGGTCAAGATGCACCTGCTTCGACTGATGTCCGAGAACCTGATTTTCTGGGACGAATTGGGGGCCGGCGCCACATTCTTCCTGTGGCCTGGACTGGTCCACAGGTACGGCATTCGGCAACCCATCGGTGGCAGCGGAATGCTAACGGATTCGCTGATCAAGTGTATTACTCACTTTGGCGGAGAAGTGCGCCTGAATCAGGCGGTCCGCAAGGTCGTGATGAAAGATGGTCGCGCGACCGGCGTGGAAATGAGTGACGGGCAGCGCTACGAAGCACGGCAAGGGATGATCGGCGCGATCCATCCGCATAACCTTTCCAAGATGATCGATGGTCTTGATCCGGCAGTGGCGACACGCGGCAAGAGGGTGCTGTTGTCGAAGCTCGCCACGATCAACACGAGCTACGCGCTGAACGAGCCATTGCGCTATAAAGCCGGCCCGGAATTCGATCAGGCCGTCATTTCCGAGTGCATGATGTGGGAAACCGTCGAAGAAGCACTAAGCGACATCGACAATATCAAGCGAGGCCGTCTGCCGAAGTACCCGCTCACGATGGGGGTGGATCCCAGTGTTCGCGATAGGACGCGCGTGCCGCAGGGGAAGGGGATCATGTACAACACCGCCCTGGTCCCGTATTCCCTGGCCGGCCGTGATCCGTCGTATTGGGACGAGTACAAGGAGACCGTTGCGGATATGAACCTTGAGTATCTGCGAAAATTCACGATTAATCTGACCCCGGAAAATATCCTGGCTCGGCATATCGAAAGCCCGCTCGATATGGAGCGGTGGAGCCCAAGCTTCATGGAAGGTGACATCCATGGCGCGGCTCCCAACTTCTTCCAAAGCGTTGGCCATCGACCGACAGCGGACCTGGGGCAATACACGGTGCCGGGCATTGAAGGGCTTTACCTAGTCGGTCCATTCATGCATCCGGGCGGCGGCGTCAATGGCGCGGGGCGTGCAACGGCCATTCGGATGCTGGGGGACATGGAGATCGCGTTCGATACTGTTGCGGGTGCCCCGGTATGAAGCTCTATGGCCCCGATAAGCAGGAGATGATCCAGGTGAGCACGATCGAGCGCGACGGCCAAGGCTTGCTCATTCGAGGAAAGATCTACGGCACGATGCCATTGGTTGCGGTCTTGCGCCCCGAGGAGGCGCGTGCCGCCTTATCACTCCTGAACTGGAAGGCTATCGCCTTTGTGATCAAAGCGCTGGTGTTTGGACGAAGGAAGCCATAAGGGGACATCGCGCAACTTGGACTGGGCAAGAGGCAAGGCGTGTGTCCTTTTGCCCGAGTTACTCGCCTCCCCCGACTGTTGCATGCGGCGTCCTGCCATTGCCCGTTGTCAGGGTCGCTGCGTAGTCGAACGGACTGAAATCGCTCAAGGAGTAGACAATACATGCTTGTGCATCCGAAATCGGCGAGTGCGTTGATTTCTGACGGTCGCTCCTTTAGCCTATAGGCGTATGGATCTGCTGTGCTAGGAGTGAGACATGGACCAACGCTTGGCTGCTCGGGCCGATTTTGTTGACTGCAGGGAGTTCTCTGCCGCGCTAAGCAGGTGTCATCTCAGATGGGACCTTCGCTCGGCGACCGGTCAGCCGGGATATCGCGCGAGTCTGAAGCTATGCGAATACGGCGATGTTGTGTTCGCGGAGGTCGAGCACGATCCGATTCATGCGAGCCGTCGCGCGGTTGACATCAACAGGCGCGATTTGGGTGTCATTGGATTGACGCTTTTCACAGAGGGTTCAATGGTTTTCGGGCAGCGTGGTCGCGAGTTGTCTCTGCAGTCCAATGAACTGTTCTTGTGGGATGGCAAGCGACCGGGTGATCTGAGCTCACTTGAGGCCGTCAAATGTAAGACAATGCTCTTTCCCCGCCCGCTCGTCAGCCAGCACATTGGGGATATAGATGACTTGACGGGGCGGAAACTTGGGTTGGAGTTGGGAGGCGGCGCACTGTTGAAATCGCATATAGAAGCGATGCATGAATCGTTTGATCAAATTTCACCACGTGACCGCCTCGGCGTGCTCCGGGCAACGCTAGATCTGGTAGGGGTATGCTTTAGGTCGTTGGATGCGACGCCCCGCACCGGGACCCAGCATCAGAAGGTGCTGTTCAGACACATCGAAGACTTCATGCGCGATGCGCTGTTGGAACCGGATTTCAATCCAACGACAGTTGCCCAAGCTCTGGGCATTACGCCTCGCTATCTCCACCGCCTTTTTTCCGAAGCAGGCACAACATTCTCGGAATGGGTCAGGCTTGAACGGCTGACCCGTGCCGAGAAAGCTCTGACGAGTCCGAGCTTCGCCGCGGTGTCGATAGAGGTGGCGGCGGAAATTCGGACAGTCGGCTAAGTGGAAAAGCAGGGGCCTGAGCCGGCCATAATGGCGGGCATAA